>DATLYW010000005.1 GCA_035574315.1 Candidatus Zixiibacteriota bacterium | reverse complement strand
CCGTTTAATTGCCGCATCCCCCTGCTGAGATTCCCCTCCGGAGTTTCGATCATCAGATGATAGTGATTGCCCATCAAGCAGTACGCATAGCAGCGCCAGCGATACCGAAAGATCACTTCGCCCAACAGATCCAAAAAGGCCTTGCGATCCCCATCGTCCTCGAAGATCGGCTCCTGGCGGTCGCCACGAGAGGTGACGTGATACAGAGCGCCGGGATATTCAATCCGCAAGGGCCGAGCCATAGAGGCCCCATCCTATAACACAAAGACGTGATAGTACAATGCTAGACCTGACCCCAGCTTGACTGACTTGACTGGACTTGATCCGTCCCGCTTCTTATGGAATCGCCTGAATCTTCCGGATGAAGGCCTTGGCTTCCTCGGAAGAGATTCCATTCGAGGGATCAGGCCAATGGGGCCAGAAACTCCGGAAGGATTCATCGGGCTCCACAATCCGGACCCCCTGCTTCTTCAGGACCTCGATGGCCCGCGTCTCGGCGTCGAAGTTCCGGGCGCTGCAGCGATCCGCCATCCGCTTCGCCCAGGCGGACAGGGCTTGACGCCGGTCTGGACTCATACCACTCCACATGTCGGCATTCACTGCCAGCGCCATGAAATACCGCTGGATGTCCACCCGCGTGAGATAGGGCACGACCTCTGCGAGGCCCGCCCGCACGGCCTGGATCGGCGTGACCGACGCGGCGTCTTCAATCTCCGACTTCACGCGGGACACGAAGCGGGAGTACCTTTCAGTGTTTTCCGGCCGTCCATCGAACGCGGGATGGAAAAAGGCCTTGGACGCCCTTTTCAAATCGTCCGCACTGGTCAACGGCCGTTTTCCCATCATGTATGAAGTTCCAGCGTATATGAGGGCGAGCGGGCGAATTCCCTCAGCTTTTTCCGCCTCCGCCTCCAAGAGGGCGCTGCGCGCGAAAGCCTGAAAGTGGCCGAGGTCGCGGAACACGAAAGGCAGCTGGATCGCCTGCAGAACGTCCTCACTGCTCCGATAGTTGAAAAAACCCAAAAAAATGAGCGTCAACTCCGGAAAATTGAGCTTGAGCGTCAACTCCGGGACACCTTCTCCTTCAGGTTCAATCCGGTAAGGGCCGTCTTTGGCGGCGGCCAGAATCCGGGCGCACTGGACTGCCTCCGCCACCTCGGGGAAGCTGAGCCGCAGGGTGGCCTGGGCCTGGGCCCGGGAGGGAGCCGGCCACGCCCCGAGGAGCATCCCGCACAGGAGAGCCGCGATCCCCGCCGAACCATTGCGCTTCATTTTCCCTCCATACGGATTACCGGATCGCCTGGATTTTGCGGAGGAAGACCCTGGCTTCTTCGGAAGGCGCGTCTTCCGCCGCGTCCGGCCGCTCAGCCTCGAAGGCTTGGTGGTTCGGCTCGACGATGGTCACGCCCTGCTTCTTCAGGGCCTCGATGGCCCGCGTCTCGGCGTCGAAGTTCCGGGCGCTACAGCGATCCGCCATCCGCTTCGCCCACGCCGAAAGTGCCTGACGCTGGGGATGCCCCATTTCCCGCCAGGCGGAGACGCTGACGGCCAGGGCCATGAAATAGCGCTGGACGTCGATCAGGTTGTAATGGGACGCGACCTCCGAAAGGCCAAACCGGAGCGCCTCGATGGGCGTGAAGACCGCCGCGTTGATGACCCCGTGCTTCAGGGCGGACAGTAAGTTGTCGTTATACACATACGGAAACGCCCTAAGCCGCTCGCCCCTTGCTCTCCAAAGCTTGAGGTCCATGATTGAGTTCACCCTCAGGCCGTCGAGGTCTCCCGGCTCCCGGACCGGTTTTCTTGCAGCGAGGTACGCCGTTCCCGCGTAGGCGACGGCCAGGGGGCGGAGGTCCTCGGCCCTGCCCGCTTCCTCCTCGAAGAGGGGGCTCCTCGAAAAAGCCTGGAAGTGGGCTAGGTCGCGGAACACGAAGGGTCTGATGATCGCGGCCAGACCGGGCGTTCCGTTCGAAGAAAGATAACCCACCGGAGCGAGCACGATGGACGGCTGCTCCTTCGCGAGTCGGACGGCCTCGACGGCGGGCAGAATTGCATGAAGCTTCAAAACCTTCTGCTGCAGTCGGACGGGCGCATCCCCGGCCGACGCCAGAAGCCGCGCGCACTGGGCGTACTCTTCAAGTTTGGGAGGGTATAGGAGCTCCATGACAGGCTCGGCAAAAGCTGGGGAGGCCAAAACCATTGTCGCGAGGAACAAGAAGGCCCATGCCAATCGCCGCATGGAAAAAACTTCTCTTATCATTTCAAGGCCCGAAGCTCGTCCCACCCTCCCGGCCGTCCAGCCGGGACCGCCCTTGGGCGCCGGGGCCTTGGCCCTCACTTTCGCCGCGTCGAAGGGAAAGATGCGGACGCCCTTTGACTCAAGCTCCTTGAGCGCCCGCGTCTCGTCGTCGCAGCTGGCCCGGCTGCAGATGTCCGCCGCCCCGGAGAACCACACTGCCAGCCCCATCCGCCGTTCCGGCGGGAGGACGCTCCAGGCCGTGGACTGGACCGAGAAGAGGATCACGTCGGTGAGGAAGCCCGTCAGGCAGGCGTTGCCGGCGGTGTCAAAAAGGCAAGCCGCCCGCCGTCACGCAAGCACAACAATCCTTTACTGTCCGGCTCATGGAGAACAGAGCTTCCTGCTCAAAACGGGTTCCGGCGCTCGGGGACGTGACCTCCGGCAGCGCGGGAAGCCTGCGGTCCTTAATTCCTGCTCTCCGCTGCGAAGCACCCGAGCTTCCGGCGACGATCAAGGTCCTGCATGCCCAGTATCAGTTGCTCAGCCGTGCCGAAGCCCCCCGCGATGGCCCGCTCGGCCCAGCGAGCCTCGTCCGACTGTCGGCACTCCGGGCGGGTGAGCTCCTGTCTGTTCGGCGGCTCCTCGGAAGGAAACCTGGGCCGGAGGTCGGGCTGCTGCTGAACCGGAGCGGCCTCTTCGAAAGCATTCACGCGAGGGGACGGAGCCGACGAAGGAGCCGCGACGGCAGGAGTTTGGCCCCCGGCGCTCTGCGGCTCCCTCTTCGCTTCCACCTTCGGCGCGCTGAACGGGCTGGCGCCCCGCTGCCAGGTGGACTCGCCGCTGAGGTTTCGTTCTCCTCGCGCCATCAACCTCGCGAGGCGCTCTCGCTCCTCCAACAGGCGTTCCCGCATTTGATCGCGATCCGGGCCGGGGGGCATGGCGGCCACGGCGTTGGCAAAGACCGCAAGTCGACTCTTCAGTGTGGCGGGATCGCGGGCCAGTTGCGCTCTCAGCAGCGCCCGGCGCGCCGCCTTCCTGGCTTCTTCTGCCTTTCTGGACTGGTCCGCTTTCTGGGCTTCGTCGCTCCCGCGCGCGCCCGCCTGCTGCTGGGTTGTCCCGCCGCCGCCCGCCAGGTCGTAGCACCCGCGCACGTCGGGCGGCACGGGGCCGAGGCCGCACCCGAAGGGATTTTCCCTCCCGCCTTCCCCAGAGGACGGGGAGAAGAGATCCTTCACCACCTGCTCTCGCTCAGCCTGTTTGGCCTTGTGCTGCTCCTCCCAGCGCTTGGTCTCCTCCAAGTGCCGCTTGCGCTCAAGAGCCTGGCGGGCAGCGTTAATGTGATTCTCCATGACGGCCATATTCCGGGCTTCGCCGTTCCGCGCGAAATACTGGTACCCACGCTGGAAGGCGTAGAGCGCCTGCTCGTACTGTCCGCTGTTGTAATAATCCACCCCCTCGCGCTCCGCTTCGCGGCCCAGGCGATTGTTTTCAGCGCGCTCCCGCTGTTCATTCTGCTGGTTCCATTCCCGGAGAGTGCCGAGGATGCCCTGCAATCCCTGAAGACCCTGCTGCCAGCGGTCGCCGCCGCCTCCACCGGAGTTGCCGCCACCGGAGGAACCGCTACCCCCGGAGGGGGGCCTCTCCCCATAACATATTGTGCGGCCAATGTTCATATCGAAATAGCAACAACTGCCGTAGTGACTAGGGACTCCAATCGGGCAGCGTGCCCAAGCCGGAGCCGGAACCAGCGCAAATGCAAAGAAAGCAACCGCACCGGCGGCCACGGCCGCCGCGAACCATCCAGATTTGTCCATGCCAGAGCTGCTCACTTCTGGACTACTCCCTTCTAACGTCCACAAATACGAGTTGAAGTGAAAACGGAAGTCGCGCTCAACAACAACGCCGAGAGAACCGCCACCTGGAAGAGAGGAAACGAATGACAGGAACTTCCTTCTGGGAGTCAGCCACCGAGAACTCAAAACTGCCTGCGACCGCCCATGCCAGGTCGCCTTCGAGAGCCAAAAACGGCCCTTACAGAACCAGAGACTTGCCCGCCAATCACCAAATTGGCGGCGATGATACCCGATAATCTGCGGTTACGTCAACACACATTCCGACACATCGGGTCGCCCCACCCGTTTACTTTTACTTTTTTCTCACCGCGTGTGCGCCAGGCATGGGCCGTGAGAGTCGGGGTCCTCCGGCGTCGGCCTCACGGAGTCTTTCGCTCGCTGCGGCGCAAGCGAAACGAGATTCAGAACGCCGTCGCCCCCTCGCTGCCCGGCGCCGCGCGACATGGTAGCGAGGAACCTGACGGATCTCCCTAGGCAGCTCGAAAGATCACTGCTTGAAGGCAGGCAAGCGGATCGAGAAAGCTCTCCCGAGTCCGTCAAAAATAAAAAAGGCCCTGAAAATTCAGGGCCTTTTTTATGGAGCGGGTGAGGGGTTTCGAACCCCCGACCTTATGCTTGGCAAGCATACGCTCTAGCCAGCTGAGCTACACCCGCGCTGTCTAAAGACCTACCTGAACGGCGTGCTTTTGTCAATTTAGGATTCCGGCGCGGCGACGCGCATCTGCCGCAGCCGGAGGTACTGCAGGTGATAGTTCACTCCCGACCACACGGCGATCACTGCCGACAGGCCGAGGAAATAAATCCCCGCCACGTAGAAGTCCACGCCCCAGTGCGGGTAATGGATCAGCAGCCCCACGACGGCGAATGCCTGGAGAATGAATTTGTATTTGCCCAAGTTGTCCGCCTCCATCACGATCCCTTCGCTCAATGCGATCGCGCGGATGATCGTCACAGCGATCTCGCGCGCGATAACGACCACCACCAGCCATGCCGGAACGCTCGGCTCCCCTATTCGATCCAGGGCCGCTAGCATGATCAGAGCGGAGGCGACCATCAGCTTGTCCGCGAGCGGGTCGAGAATCTTCCCCAGGTCGGACACGCTGTGATTGCGCCGCGCCAGATAACCGTCGAAGAAATCCGTGACCGAGGCGACCAGGAAGAGGGCAGCCGCCAGCAACCCCGACATCGGGTCCGGGTAGGTAAGAAGATAAACCAGCGCCGGGATGATCAGGATGCGAAAAAGGCTGAGCAGGTTGGGAACGGTCCAGACCACTGCGCTGCGTCTTCTCCTCCGTTCCAGGGCGACCCGGAACGGGACCGGAAGGACCGGCCAGCGGCCGGCGCACGCGTTCAGCGACGTTCCGGCTCCGGAGCCCCCCGGTTCTCGAGCTTACCAGCGTTAACTTATCCGATTCTCAAAACAGCGCAAGCCGGTTCGGTCAGGGTTGCGAGGTCGAGGAAAGCCGCACGGCGCGGCTCCGGTAGGCCTCGTAGAGGCGCAGCACGCGGCGGACGTATTCGCGGGTTTCCGCGAAGGGCGGAATGCCGGCGTACTTTTCCACCGCCTTGATACCGGCGTTGTAAGCCGCCAGGCTCAGCTCCAGATTTCCCTGAAAGCGGTCGAGCAGCAGGCGCAGATGCCGCACCCCGCCCTCGATGTTGTCGCCCGGATCGTAGACGTCGTTCACATTGTGCAGGCGTGCCGTCTCGGGCATGAGCTGCATCAGCCCCATCGCCCCTTTGTGCGAGCGCGCCACGGTGTTGAAATCCGACTCGGCCTTGATCACCGCGCGCACCAGCTCGGGGTCAACCCGATACCGGTGGGACGCCGAACGGATCAGCTCCTCGTAGGCTTCCGGACCGAACGTTCCCGCACCGAGCGGCCGCGAGCCCTGCTCGCGGATGACCCGCCGATAGCCCGGATGCGTGGGGACGTTGGTGAAGTTGAGAACGCCGTTTCTGTCGACGTAAACGTACACGTCCGCGGCCGCCGTGCCAAGGGCAGACAAAAGCAGCAAAAACGCCGCGAAAGCGATCCTTCCGGTGGGAGCTGTTATGACGCTCACAAAAATTGCGCGCAGGATAACCCGACGACCGGTTTTCTGTCAAACGATATCCGGGCTGGCCACGCGCCGACCGCAACCGGCCGGGGAAACGGAGGCCGAAAACGGTGCTACCGCGCGCCGAGGAGCTTTTCGATTACCGCCCGGTCACCCTCGAGAAAATCGAGAGCCGAAAGCCCCGCGCGCTCGACCCAGGCGATCCGCTCGAACGCGCGGTTCTGGACCTCGCCCGTATAGTCGTGGACGGCGTAGAAGCTGAGGTCGACACGGGTGCCGTTCGCGTATCGGTGCTCGTACCGCTGAAACTCGCTCAACCGGCCGGCCTCGATCGCGAGCTCTTCGCGGAGCTCGCGGCGCAGCGCCTCCTCGCGGTCCTCTCCCGCCTCGACCTTGCCTCCCGGGAATTCCCACTTCAGCGGGAACGCCGCGTCGGCGCGCCGCTGGCAGACGAGCAACCTGCCGTCGCGCTCGATGATCCCCGCGACCACCCGGACCACCTTCACGCGTCCGCCTTCTGCGCGCCGCGGCGCGCACCCGTTGACACCATGACGATTCGGCGTGATATTGCCACCATGCTACGAAGCGTGCTGGCGATCCTGCTGATCGCCGGCTGGATCGTCCTTTCCGGGATCGATCTGATCGAAGATCTCGCCTTCCCGGCGGGGCCCAGCGTCCACAGAAGCGCCGCCCGGATTGCGACCGGCCTCTCGAAGGGCGGTGCGCTCGCCAACAACCTCGTCGAATCGGCCGATCGGCCCCGGGCGCCGCTCACGACGGTTGCGATCCGCGGCACCGCCGTGCTTCTCGCCCCGGCGCCCGTCGCTCTTCTCAGGAACCTCAAGCTGCACAAGCTCAACCGGGTCTTTCTGATCTAAGCTTCACCCCATTCCTATTTCCGGCCGGAGAGGTTTTTCGGCAGGAGTCCGCAACCTCGTTTCGAACCGCGAGGCTTCTCCACGCCCGGTTCGTGCTACGGATTTCCGCCTCCGCTCCTTCAGGGGAAGTGGCGCGAGGCCGATTTTGCAAGGAGCCCGCCGGGCCGCTCGTCCGGCTTGCGGCAGAGTATCGTTCATGCGGGAGAAAGTCATGGAAGATTTTCCAATCTGGCTGAAGACCGTCGTGTGGCTGATCGTCGGGTTCGTCGTCGTCTACGCCGTCGCCGCGATCATCCACAGCGCCCTCGGATGATCGGCGCGGACGCGGCGCGCCGGTCTCGGCGCGCCGCGTCATGCATCCGCGACCGGGTCCACGAAAGAGACCAGGACCTTATCGATCCGCTTTCCGTCCATGTCGACGATCTCGAAACGAAAATTGTTCCACTCGAACCGGTCCGCCACGGCCGGCACCCGCCCCATCTGCGTGAAGAGAAACCCTCCCAGCGTCTGGTAAGCGTCTTTCTTTTCTCCGGGCAGGCTCTCCAGGCGAAAGATCTCCTTGAACTCGTCGACCGCGAGCATGCCGTCGAGAAGCCACGAGCCGTCGTGCCGTCTGACCGCCTTTGGCGCCGCACCCTTTTCCCCGAACGGCATTTCCCCCGCGATCGCCTCGAGGATGTCGTGGTGCGTAAGCAGCCCCTCGATCCCGCCGTACTCGTCCACCACCAGGACCAGATGGCTGCCGGACCGCTTGATGTGCTCGAGCACCTGCAGCCCGGTCATGCTCCGCGGCACGAATACAGGAGGCTGCAGTGAGCCCTTCAGGTCCACGGGCCGCCCTCCCAGCGCATTGGCGAGCAGATTCTTCGTGTGGGTGATGCCGATGACCTCTTCCAGGCTGCCGTTGCAGACCGGAAAGCGCGAATGGCCGCTCTCGAAAATCTTCTTGCGGAGTTGCTCGATCGAATCACCGACATCGAGCCAGACGATCCGGGTGCGCGGCGTCATCAGGGCGGGGGCGCTCTTGTCGCCGAGGCGGATCACCGCCTCGATCATGTCCCGCTCGGTCGCCTCGAACACCCCCGCCGCGGCTCCCCGGCGAATCAGGGTCTTGACCTCCTCCTCGGTGACCGGCGGCTGGCCGCCCGGGCGGATCCCCGCCGCCCGGAACAACAGCTCGGTGGATAACCCCAGCAGCCTCACCACCGGCGCGGAGACCGCCGAAACCAGCCGCATCGGCCTCGCCGTGGCGGCGGCGATCGCCTCGGCGTGGTTGAGCGCGATGCGCTTGGGAACCAGCTCTCCGAGAACGACGGACAGATAGGTGATGGCTGCGACCACGATCACCAGCGCGACCGTGTCGCTGTACGGGCCGAGACCCGGAATCACCTTCATGACCAGGCCCAGCTCGTGGGTGATCGCCCTCCCGCCGAAAGCTCCGGCGAGGATGCCGCTGAGCGTGATCCCTGCCTGGACCGTGGAGAAGAACTGGCTCGGCTGGCTCGCCAGCTCGAGCGCCGCTTTGGCGCCCGGCCAACCCTTGTCGGCCCAATCCTTGAGCCGCGATTTTCGCGCCGCGACCAGGGCGATCTCCGACATGGCGAAGACGCTGTTTGCGAGAATGAGCACGACAATCGCCATCAGCTCGAATTGGAGTTCTTTCATTGCGTATCCGGCCTCCGGCAGTCGCGGCGCGATCGTGCCGCTGGCGATGCCGCGGCCAGCTTAGCGTATTTCGCCGGCTGCGGAAATGACGGGTTAATAGTAATGGTTCGAGGTTCGAGGTTCGAAATAAAGACCGGGGACCGAAGACCGACGACCGGCACGAACCCGCCGCCAGAAGCAAGCGAAACAGGGGGTTTTTTCTACGGGGTTCGAGGTTCGAAGTTCGGGGTTCGAAGTGAAGACCGGCGACCGCCGCGCAGCGCCACAACGGCTTGAACGGAGCGAAGCGGTTGAACGGCTTGAACCGTTTGAACGGGAGCGAAGCGACCTATCAGCTTGACGCTCTCGCGACCGGCGGTATATGTTCCGCGAATCAAACCCGGGGAGGTTGGTCCCGTGAGCGAATCCTTCGCCGCCGCCGGCGGCCTGGTGTTGACGATCCTGCTCGGTCTGCTGTCCGCGGAATTTCTCAACGCGACCGTCAGGGTCGAGCTGCCCGAGCGCTACAAGAGCCTGGCCGCGCTCGAGCAGAAAGGCGGGGGCGCCTACCTCGGCCTCCTGGAGCGCGTTCTCTTCTTCATCGCCTTCTGGCTCGGACAGCACCTTCTCGCGGTCGGCTGGCTGGGCTTCAAGGTGGCGGCGCGCTGGGCGACCTGGGCCGTTCTGATCAGGCCACCGGACGCGGGCCAGATCGACGCGTTCCGTGACAGCGTCGACCTGAGCGCCCGCCTGCTCGGGCGGTTTCTGAACGGCACGCTCTACAACATTCTCTGCGCCGCGGTCGGGTTCGTAATCGGAAAATTCGTCTTCCAGTGACGATCAACAACACGTTTTCAGCTCCCCGTTTCCGGTTTTCGCCCGCGCCGGGTCTTCCGTTTCGGGTCGCTCATCGCCGTCCGGCGCCTTCCGCCCCAGGTCCATTTCTGCCGCGGAGCGACGGGTTGAACGGAGCAAAGCGTTTCTGTTTGACCGATCTTTCCATGCACCCCGGAGGAGACAACGATGAGACAGCGTCAGTTCACGGCCGTTGCGTTTTCGTGGCTGCTCGTTACCTCGCCCGCAGCCGGCGCCGTCGCGCCCGGCCGCTGGGAAACCCTGGGCCGCGTCGAGATCAACTTTCGCAGCGACCGGGATCGAATCGAAGTCGGAAGGCACGAGGGGCGCTTCAAGCAGCTCCGGTTCCGCGTCGAGGGCGCGCCCGTGGAGATCTATGACGTGATCGTGACGTTTCGCAACAAGGAGACGTTCCGGCCGGCGCTGCGCCACCGCTTCGAAGGAAGCGAGAAAGTCCGCGTGATCGATCTCCCGGGCGAGCGGAGGGCGATCCGTCACGTCGACTTCCACTACCGCAGCACCGACCTCCGCAAGGGAAAGGCCCGGCTGATCCTCTCCGGCCGCTAGGAGCCGACGGGCGGACAGAGCTCGCCGGGAGGCACCCGCAAAATGAGCAAGCTGCTGCTCCGGTCGGCACTCGTGTTGCTTTTGCTGGCGCTCGGCGTCGTCGCGTACCGGACCGCCCGTTTCCAATCGAAACAGCTCCCGCCCGTGGCCGTCGCCAACTTCTCTTTCGAAAGCCCGGCGCCGCTCGAACGCCTCGCTCGTGCTCTGCGGCATCCGACCGTGTCCTCTCCGGCGCCGGATGAGCGCGCGGCCGTCGCGCTCGCACGCTTCCGCGACTTTCTGCGCGCGGAGTTTCCTCGACTCCACGCCACGCTCGCGCGAGAGATCTTCGGAGGCCACAGCCTTCTCTACACCTGGGCCGGCAGCGACCCGCGGCTTCATGCCGTCCTGCTCGCGGGCCACTACGACGTCGTCCCGGCCGAATCGTCCCGGGGCTGGCGCCATCCTCCCTTTTCCGGCCGCATCGACGGCGGATACGTCTGGGGTCGTGGAGCGCTCGACGACAAGGCGGCCGTGCTGGCGATCATGGAGGCGGTCGAGCATCTGCTCGCGCGCGGCTTTCGTCCGCGCCGGACGATCTTCCTCGCCTTCGGCCACGACGAGGAAAGCGGCGGCGCCAACGGCGCGGCCCGGATCGCCTCGGCGCTGCGCGCCCGCGCGGTCCGGCTGGAGTATGTGCTCGACGAGGGCGGGTTCATCACCGAGGGAATCGTCCCCGGCGTGACCGGGCCGGTCGCGCTCGTCGGCATCGCCGAAAAGGGCTACGCGAGCTTCGAGCTTCGCGCCACCGCGGAAGGCGGCCATACCGCCGCTCCGCCGAAGCGCACCGCGATCGGCGTCCTGAGCGAGACGATCCACAGGCTCGATCAGGCGCCGTTCCCCGCGCGCCTGTCGGAGCCCGTGCGCCGGCTCGTCGAGTATCTCGGCCCGGAGCTGCACTGGCCGTTGCGCGCGCTCCTGGCGAACCTGTGGCTCTCCGCGCCCCTGATCGAGCGGCAGCTGGCGGGATCGGCGCCGACCGCGGCGCTCGTGCGCACCACGCAGGCACCGACCGTTTTTACGGCAGGCAGTCGCGACAACGTCCTTCCGGCCGAGGCGCGGGCTGTCGTCAACTTCCGCATCCTTCCCGGCGACACGATCGCCGCCGTCGAGCGCCACGTGGCGGCCGCCGCCGATCCGTCGGTCACGATCAGCCTCCTCCCCGGCGCCGCCGAGCCTTCGGCCGTCTCGGATCCCGGGGCCCGGGCCTTCCTCTGGCTGCAGCGCGCGGTGGGCGAAACCGCGCCCGGAACCGTCGTCGCCCCGGCGCTCGCCGTCGCAATGACCGACTCGCGCCACTACGCGCCGCTGGCGGCCAACGTCTACCGTTTTCTCCCGATCACCCTGACGCGCCAGGACGTTGCGCGGTTCCACGGCATCGACGAGCGCGTGGCGGCGCGGGACTACGAGCGGTGCGTTGCGTTTTTCGTCCGCTTGATCCTTCACAGCGCAGCCTGAGCCGAGCTTTTGCTCAGCCGGCCGGCCGGCGCACGAAGCCCGAGCGCGCCAGGAACTCGCGCACGACCTCTTCGGGGCGTCGCCGCTCCCCGTCCACGGCGTAGTTGAGGCGGCGCATCTCCTCGACCGTGAGGATTCCTCCCAGCTCTTTGAGCACGCGCCGCAGCTCCGGATGCCGCCGCAGCGCCTCCTGCCGGACGACGGGCACGGCGTCGTAAGGGGGAAAATAACCTCGGTCGTCTACCAGCTCGACGAGCCCGTACCGGCTGATCAGCCCGTCGGTCGAGTTTCCCGCGATCAGATCGACCTGTTTCTCGGCGAGCGCCCGATAGGTGAGAGAAAGGTCCATCTCCCTCACTGCCTGAAACCGCAGGCCGTAGGTCCGGACGAAGCCGGCGTAGCCGTCGGGCCGCGACATGAAGTCCTGCCCGAAACCGGCGCGCCACCGCGGCGCGAGCGCGGCCGCGTCGCTGATCGTCTTCAAGCCGAAGCGCCGCGCGTCCTCGCCGCGCACCAGAATCGCGAATGTATTGTTGAACCCCAGGGGCTCGGTCCACTCGGCTTGAAATCTCCGGGCGTATTCCGCCTTGACGCGCCGGTACACCTCGGCGCGCCCGGCGGGGCGCCGTTCGTTCAGGATTGCGAGCAGCGCCGTCCCGGTGTACTCGACGTAGAGATTGATCTCCCCGGCGACGAGCGCTTCGTGGGCGAGCGTTCCACCGAGATCGAAGCGCCGCTCGACCTCGGTTCCGGTCCGCGCCTCGACCGCCTGCGAGAGCAGCTCTCCCAGGATGAGTTGCTCGGTAAAGTCCTTGGATCCCACGGCGATGCGGCCGGCGGAACGGGCGGGAAGAAAGCTCCACAGGAGCACCGCACCGACGGCTCCGGCCCCCAACAGGACCAGAAGATTTTTTCCCGCTCCGCCGCGCAGCAGACGGCCTCCCTGAAAAGCCCGTTCCACCCGGCCGAGCAGGAAATCGGCGGCGAGCGCGATCAACGCCGCGGGCACCGCCCCCGCCAGCACCAGCACGTTGTCGTTCATCCGGAGGCCCCGAAAAATGTAGCGACCGAGCCCGCCGGCATCGATGGCGGCCGCGATGGTCGCCGTCCCCACCGCGATCACCGTGGCGACGCGGATGCCGGCGATGATCACACCGAGGGCAAGCGGGATCTCCACCTGGAAGAGAAGCTGCCGATCGGTCATTCCCATCCCTCTGCCGGCTTCGCGAATCGCCGGGTCGACGCCGTTGATGCCCGTGAAGGTATTCCGGATGATCGGCAGCAGCGAATAGAGCACCAGCGCCGCGATCGCCGTGCGCGCCCCGATCCCGCCGAGGATTCGCACGCCGAAGAGATGAAGGTTGACCGGGATGAGAAAACCGAAGAGCGCCAGGCTGGGAACCGTCTGCATGACGTTGGCGAATCCCAGCACCGGCCTGGCGAGCCCGGGCCGGCGCGTGAGGAGGATCCCCAGCGGCAGCCCGATCGCCACCGCGATTCCCGTCGACAGCGCGACCAGGAAGAGATGCTCGGCGACCAGCCCCAGGAACTCCTGGCGGTGGCGCGACAGGAACTCGAGCAGGCTCACGCTCCGCTTTCCACCGCCCCGCCGTCGGCCAGACAGCGGGTGAACGCCCGCGCTTCGGGATCGTCGCAGCGGAGCAGCGCTTCCGGCGGCCCAAGAAAAATCATCTTTCCGTCCTTGATCAAGCCGATGCGGCTCGCCAGCGCGAATGCCTCGCGCACGTCGTGGGTAACGAACACCACGGTCTTCTGCAGTCGCTGCTGCAGCGAGCGGAACTCGCGCTGCATATCGGTTCTGGTGATCGGATCGAGCGCGCCGAAGGGCTCGTCGAGCAGGACCACCGGCGGATCGGCGGCAAGCGCCCGGGCGACGCCGACTCGCTGGCGTTGCCCGCCGGAAAGCTCGCGCGGGAACCGGCCGGCAAAGCGTTCCGGATCGAGGCCGACCAGTTGAAGCAGGTCGCGGACGCGCGACCGGATCCTGTCCTCCGGCCAGCGCTCGAGCCGCGGCACGACCGCGACGTTTTCCTCCACCGTGAGATGCGGAAAAAGGCCGACCTCCTGGATGACGTAACCGACGCGCCGGCGCAGCTTGATCGGGTCCCACTCGCGCGTAGGCGTGCCCGCGACCCGCACCTCGCCTTCGGTAGGATCAAGCAGTCGGTTGATCAGCTTCATCGTTGTGGTCTTGCCCGAACCGCTCCTCCCCAGCAGCACGAGCGTCTCGCCCCGCGCGATCCCGAAGCTCAAATCCGAAAGCAACTCACGCCCGTCGGGCAGGCGGTAGCCCACCCTGCGGAACTCTATGAAGGCGTCGTCCGGCACGTCCGTTGAAGAGGCCCTTGCTCAAGCGGCGCTCCGCCGCGGCCGGCCCCCCGATTCCTCCCCGCCCGCTTCGATGATTCGATTCTTAACACGTCCCGAGCTGGACATTCCAGCCGTCTTTCCCCTATAGTAGGCAACTCGCGGTTGCGCTGTCCGGCCTCTTGCGTCCCGGGACCCGGCGCCTTCGGTCTCGGGTTTTCCGCCGCGCAGCGGACGGCTTGAACTGCTGGAACGGTTTGAACGACCGCCGAAGGCGGTCACCTTTGAACGATTTGAACCGCCTGAATCCCCTTTTCCGTCCACAGGAGCACGGTCGCTGGCAGCTCGTCGAGCCCGGCATCTGGTCGCGCGCCGCCGAACGTCCGCCGGACGATCCGACGACCGCCATCCTGAAGACGCTCTCGGATCAGCCGCGCTGGCTCGAGGCTCACTATCTTTACGACGACCGCGGGTCGGATCTCTTCGAGCGCATCTGCGATCTCCCCGAGTACTATCTCACCCGTACCGAGAACTCGATCCTCGAGGCCAGGGCGCCCGAGATCATCGCCGCCGCGCCCGTCGAGTGCATCGTCGAGCTGGGAGCCGGTTCGTCCCGCAAAACCGTCCATCTGCTCGAAGCGCAGCTGCGGCAACGCGGCCGCGGCCTGTTTGCTCCGGTGGACGTGAGCGTCCCGGGGCTCAAGGCTTCCCGCGAGTTCGTCCGGCGTCACCTTCCCGGCATCGACTTCCACGGCCTGCACGCGCGCTACGAAGAAGGCTTCCGCAGCATCGCGAAGGAGCTGCCGACCCTTTTCGTCTTCCTCGGCAGCACGGTGGGTAATTTCACCCCGCCGGCGTTCGCGCGCTTTTTCGACCGCCTCTCCGCCGCCATGGGGCCGGGCGATTTCCTGCTGCTCGGCGCCGACCGTGTCAAGGAGCCGGCTGTTCTCGAGGCCGCCTACGCCGACTCCCGGGGGCTCACCGCGGAGTTCATTCTGAACGTCTTCCTCCACATCAACCGGCTCACGGGAAGCAACTTCGACCTCGGGCGGATGCGCTACGTCTCCCGCTACAACGCGCGATGGCGCCAGATCGAAATGGAGGCCGTCGCCGCCGAACGCCAGCGCATCGATTTTCCGGGGGCCGGCGCTTCTTTCTGGTGGGAATCGGGCGAACCGATCCTCGTCGAGATCAGCCGCAAGTTCGACCCGGAGCAGTTGCAGCAGCAGCTTGGCTTTTTCGGCCTCGCGCCGGTGGCCCACTACACCGACCCGCTGGCCTGGTTCTCTCTGCTGTTGTTCAGGAAGGCCGATTAGCCCACGGCAGCGTCTGCAGCGCGACCGGACCCGCGATCTGGCGGGCCGCGGCCGAAAAATAACCACCGTGGAAAACCCTTCCCTGGCGCCGGAACGATTCTGGCAGGCCGATCCACGGGACCGACGGGTTGCGGTGGTGCACGCCGTGCAGGTTGAAGTGGAGCAGCATCCTCTCCATAGGGCCGGGAAGGCGGAGATTGCGGGCGAAAAGGAGATCGTTCACCGGCGTTCCGTAGTGATAGACGTTGTCGAGAAACGAGATCAAGAACGCCCGGGCCGCGACGACGAAGACGAGCCAGCCCCAGTTTGCTCCGTAAACGGCCGCCGACGCCGCGAGCCATGCAAGCGCGCAGACCCCGTCCTGCCGGATCTCCCGAAGCACGTCTTTTTTCAGCCAGATCCCGAAAAGGATCGCGCTCACGGTCCCTTCGGGGACGAAACGCTCCCGCAGGCCCGCGAGCGCGGACCGGGGCAGAAGGAAGAAGAGCGCGCTCGCCGCTTCGACGGCGTAGAGGCCGCCCAGAATCTGGAAATAGTATCCCGGGCAGGCGCGCACGAACGAGCGGCGCGTGCGATCGTAATACTCCGTTCCCTCCGCCGGTGAACGGTTCAATCGGTGATGCAACAGATGACTCGCCCGCAGAACCCCGAACGGAGAGCCGAACAGAACCGACATCGACCGGCCGAGAACCGCGTTGATCCTGCGGTCCGGATGGAGCAGATCGTGAATCGCTTCGTGGATCAGGCTCCAGAACGGATTCGCGAGCAGGGCGAGCGGCACGAGCGTCCATCCCCAGCGGCCGTCGAGCGGCAGCAGCCACAGGGGCACGACGAAAAACTGATACAGGTTGACCGCGGCGTGCGCCGCCGCGAGCTCCAGGTTGAGCGCCGCCGGGATGGACGAGGTCCGCCATGCGGCCGCCGTCTCCGCGGCTAGCGGCCGATCCTCACTCTGCTGCTCCATAGGCCGAGAAAGACGACGATCCCGAAGACCGTGATCACCGCTCCCGAAATCTTGTGGATCCAGCCGACGATGTAGTGGCTGAAGCGGTCGCGGAACAGGAGCAGGCCGGTAGCGAGGAGGATCCACCACAGGGCCGAGCCGACGAAAACGCCCGCGGTCAGAACCGCCGCGCTGACATAGTGGCCGTTGAGGCTGCCCACGCCCCAGCCTGCGTAGATTGCAAAGAAAGAAAGCACGGTCACCGGATTGGAGAAGGTGAGAAAGAAGGTCGCGGCGTACGCGCGCGAGAGCCCTTTCACCGGACGTCCGGCCGGCACGAGCTGTGGATGGGTGCAGAAGATCTTCACGCCGAGATAGCAGAGAAAGGCGCCGCCGATGACCCGCAGCAACAGCTGGTGGTTGACGAAGAAATCCGAGATCAACCTGAGCCCGAGGGCGGCGATTCCGGCGGCCAGAGCGTCCGCGGTCGCCACTCCCAGACCGGAATAGAGGCCGAACAGAATCCCCATCGACAGCGCCCGGTTGACGCACAGCAGGCCGAGCGGGCCGACGGGAACGGCAACGACGAAGCCGATCAGGATGCCTTGGAGGAACAGATTCGCGGGCAGCACGCTTCACCTCGGGGGAGTGGACCGCGCGCAGCGAAATCCGATGTTGTGGTGCCCCGAGCGCGGGTTGCGCGACAGGGAGGCTCCGCGCTGCGTGGCGGTGAGCTCGCCGGCGGGCGAGTCATGCCCGCCGCCTCGCGTCCCGCGCACCGCCTCCCGCCGTGGATCCTCGCGGCCGTCGGCCGCATCGTAGGGATAGGGCGCGTAGATGCTGCTCACCCACTGCCAGACGTTCCCCGCCATATCCAGGACCCCGTACGGGCTCGCCCCTTTGGGAAAGCTGCCGGCCGGACGCGTCTCGTTCCAGCCCGCGCCGAACTGAGCGCGGCTCTTGTCGGGAGCCTCCATGCCCCAGGGATATTTTCTCCCGTCCGTACCGCGCGCCGCTTTTTCCCACTCCGCCTCCGTCGGCAGACGACCGCCCGCCCAGCGGCAAAAAGCGTCCGCTCCGTACCACGAGACCTCCACCGCCGGATGGTCGGCGAATCCGGGATCGGCCTGCCACTTCTCACCGCGGCGGTGAATTCTGGCGTCGTTGTCGCCCACGTCGTACCAGCTCCGCCCACCGGCCGCAAAGGCCGCCGAGTTCATGAACTCGCTGAATCGGGCGTTGGTCACGGGTATTCGGTCGATCCAGAATTCTTCCAGGGTGACCCGATGGCGCGGCCGCTCGTCCCGGGACCCTTCGTCGCTTCCCATCCAGAAACTCCCCGAGGGAATGCGCACCAGTTCACTCGAACCTGCACGATCCGCCGCCCCTGCGCTCCCACCGAAGACCAGCACCAACACGAGCCAGACGATCATACCTGGGGTTGATCGACCGGTAGACATGCATCGAAAGCGGGCCGAGACCTGAAGAGCGCGGGCACCGCAGCGTAAAGCTCCGGCTTTGGCCCGAGCGGCTGGAAAAGCGGCCCCGGGCAGGATACGGCGGCGGCTTACGGGGCACCGGCGTGTTGACCCCGGTCGAAGGTCTCTGCCACGAGCCACCATGATGCGATGTCTACATACTTGAATTCCATGATAAAGGCGCCGAATCACGGCGTTTCGCCGCATGGTACGCAATGCCGCCGCCGATGGCAAGCTCCGCTTGTCCGTTTTGCGGGCATATGCCACATATTATGAAAGCTTTTCGGTTCACGCGTGATGCTCGAGGTTCGTACGGGGGACCGGGAGCAGGCGCCCGGGGGTTCGCTTTCTTGCGTCCCGGGGCCCAGGGTTTTCGCCGCGAACCGGCCACCTCCAGCAGAGGGCTTGAACCGCTTGAACCGCTCTTACCGATGCGCACCTTCGCCCACCGCGGGATCGTGGAAGGATTTTTCGGGCCTCCCTGGAGCCTGAGGCATCGCGAGGAGATTTTTCGTTTCGGCGCCGCCCGCGGCATGAACACCTATCTCTACGCACCCAAGGACGATCCCTATCACCGCGCCCGCTGGAGCCTGCCGTACCCCGCGTCGCGCTGGCGGGAGCTGCTGCATCTCATCCGCGCCGCGCAGCGCTTTGGCATCGATTTCGTCTACGGTTTCCATCCCGGCCAGGGCCTCTGCTTCTCTGATGCTGCGCCGGTGCAAAAGCTCATCGCCAAGGCCGAGCGCTTTTACGACGCCGGCGTGCGGATCTTCGCCGTGCTTTTCGACGACATCCCGTCGCGCCTCGCTCACGCCCGCGACCGGACGGCTTTTTCCGGCAGCCTGGCGCGAGCCGAGGCGACCTGGATGCAAGCCGTCCTCGAACGACAACCCGCATCGTGGCGCGGTGTGCGCTGGTGGCTCTGCCCGTCCTATTACACCCCCGACCCGATCCTGGCGCGGACCTTCGGGGCATTCGAGCCCGATTTCCTGCCGATCCTCGCGGATTACCTGCCGCCGCAAGTGGCATGTCTCTGGACCGGTCCCCGGGTCGTGCCGCGAACCATCACGTACGCCCATGCGCGGCGCGTCGCGCAAACGATCGCCCATCCGCTCATCCTGTGGGACAACTACCCCGTGAACGACCTGTCCATGAGCGAAGAGCTGCATCTGGGGCCGCTTCGCGGCCGCGACCCCCGTTTGCCGCGCGCCGCCCGCGGCTACCTGAACAATCCCCTGCTGCAGGAAACGCTGAGCTTCATTCCGCTCGCCACCTGCTTCGACTACGCGCGCCGGCCGTCCGCCTACGAGCCGGAGTCGAGCTGGCGGCGGGCGGTCATCGAGAAGTTCGGGGAGGAAGCGCTCCCTCACTGGCTCGCGATCCGAAGATTCTGCGACCGCAGCCGCGCAGCCAGGGAGAGGAAGCAAGGCTTCCGCCCCGGGCCGCGCGAGCGGGCCCGGCTGCGCGATGCGCTGGATTACGCGGCGCGCCACCGCTCGGAAAAGTGGTTTCGCGAGCTGCGCCCGTGGCGGGAAGCGATTTCCCGTGCGCTCGGCTGAGCGCGTGGATTGTCAACGCGGGGGATTTGCGGTAGAGACGGAAAAAACGCGGGCGTTCAAGGAGCTCGTCCGATGGGCTATGAAAACAAGTACGTTCAGGTCGATGGACTGAAGACGCGCTACATCGAGGCCGGAAGAGGACCGGTGGCGCTGCTCCTCCACGGGGCATCCCTGGGCTCCTCGGCCGACGTTTTCGAACGCAACCTCGGACCTCTGGCCGCCGCGGGAGTGCGGGCCATAGCGTACGACCAGCCGGGGTTCGGCCTGACCGACAATCCGGCCGATTACTCCGTTGCCTACCGCCGCCGCTTCATACTCGGCTTTCTCGACGCCCTGGGAATCGACCGAGCCGCCCTGGTCGGCCACTCCCAGGCGGGAGGCATGGCGGTGAGCCTGGCCTTCGAGCACCCGGAGCGGGTCTCCAGGGTGATGGTGCTCGCCACCGGCAGCCTGCTCCCGCCGCTGCCCGCCGGACAGAACCCGGGAGGCGCGCCGCGCGAAGGAGAGGAAGGGACGGCCGCCGAGCCGACCATCGAGCAATCGCGCGCTCTTCTGGAGCACAATCTCTACAACCATGCGTTGATCACGCCGGAGGTCCTAGAGACCCGGCACCGGATGAGCGTCGGCAAGAACTTCGAGGCGTTCGTCAGGCGCGGTGAAGCCGCCCGCGGCGGTGGAGCGCGCGACACGACGCCGATGTGGCAGCGGCTGGTCGATCTTCCCTGCCCCCTGCTGATCATGATCGGCAAGAACGACCGTGGCAACGCGTTCGAACGGGCGACCCTGCTGAAAGAGCGCTACCCGCAGCTCGATCTCCATATCGTCGATCGCTGCAGGCACCTTGTTCAGTGGGACGCCGCCGACGAGTTCCACCGGCTCGCCGCCGGCTTCCTTCTCGATTGAACGCCTGGGGCGGACCAACGAAACTTCCGATGCCAGCGCAAGATCGCGGAATCGCCTCCCTAGCCGATCCGGCGCGCCTGTCCGAGACCATGCGGGAGTTTCGCGCGCGCACGCTCTCGCTCGTCGCCGACCTCGACCCCGGTCGCCTGATCGGGCCCCGGCTGCTCACGGTGAACCCGCCGTTGTGGGAGATCGGCCACGTGGCATGGTTCCAGGAGTTCTGGGTGCTGCGACATCTGCTGCGCCGCCGGCCGCTCATCGAGAACGGCGACCGGCTCTACAATTCGACGGACATCCCGCACGACAGCCGCTGGGAGCTGCCGCTCCCGTCGCTCGACGAGACACTGCGCTACATGGACGCGGTGCAGTCGCGCGCGATCGACTCGCTCGACATGAGCCGCCCGCTTTCTCCGGACGAGTTCTACTTCTACCTCCTCGCTACGTTCCACGAAGGCATGCATGCGGAGGCAATCGCCGCGACTCGCCAGGCCCTCGCCTATCCCGCGCCCGAGCTTGCGCCGGCTTCCCTGTTCGCTCCGCTTGGCGGGGGTCCCTGTCCCGGGGACGTCGACATTGCCGGGGGCAGGTTCCAGATCGGGGCTACGCCCGATTTTCCTTTCGTCTTCGACAACGAGAAATGGGCCCACTGGGTCCACGTCGCCCCGTTTCGCATCGCGCGGGCTCCGGTCACGAACGGTGAATTCGCAGAATTCGTCGAAGCGGGAGGCTACGACCGCAGCGAGTACTGGAGCGCCGAGGGCTGGCGCTGGCGCCGGAGCGGAGGCGTGCCCAACCTCGGGGAATCCTTCGCAAAATTCTGGCAAGGGAGCGGGGCAACGGCAGAAATTCAAAGCCGTTCTGCTCCCATAGATCATCCCGTCTATTGGCGCCGAGGGCCCGGCGGCCGCTGGGAGCAGCGCGTGTTCGACCGCTACGTTCCCTTGAACGAGCACCTGCCCGTCATGCACGTCAGCTGGTACGAGGCCGAGGCCTATTGCAACTGGGCGAATCGGCGCCTCCCGACCGAAGCGGAGTGGGAACTTGCCGCGTCGGCGGAAGGAACGGGCGATCGCGCCGCGCGCCGGCGCCGTTTTCCGTGGGGAGACCTGGCGCCGGATTCGAGCCGCGCCAATCTCGACTGGCGTCACATGGGCCCCGTCGAGGTCGGCGCATATCCCGAAGGCGACAGCGCGTTCGGCTGCCGCCAGATGATCGGCAACGTCTGGGAATGGACCGCTGACGACTTCGGTCCCTACCCCGGCTTTTCACCCGATCCGTACCGCGAGTACTCCCAGCCGTGGTTCGGCACGCACAAGGTGCTTCGCGGCGGCTGCTGGGCTACCAGCTCCCTGCTGATTCGCAACACCTGGAGAAACTTCTACACACCCGACCGCTGCGACGTCTGGGCCGGGTTTCGCACCTGCGCCCGCTGACGCAAACCCGTGAAAATTCACCTGGTCACGCCGGCACCCCTGGCCTTCAACAACGGCAACAAGATCACTGCGGTCCGATGGAACGCGATCTTCCGCAAGCTCGGCCACAGAGTCACCCTGGGGCGGTCGTTCGACGGCCGGCCGTGCGACCTGCTGGTCGCCCTTCACGCGCGCCGCAGCTACGAGTCGATCGCGCGGTTCCACGAGTGCCATCCCGACCGCCCGCTGATCGTCGCCCTCACCGGCACCGACCTCTATCGCGACATCCGCGTCGACCGCCGCGCCCAGCGCTCTCTGGAGATCGCCACCCGCATCGTTGCGCTGCAGCGTATGGCGCTGGCGGAGCTGCCGCCCTACCTTCACGGGAAAACCCGGATCATTTATCAGTCGGCGCGCCCGATGCGCAGCCGCGTGCCGCCGTGGACGAGCGAGCGCTTCAAGGTTTGTGTCGTGGGCCATCTGCGAAAAGAGAAAGACCCGCTGCGCGCGGCGCTCGCCGCCCGCCGGCTGCCGCCCGACTCGCGCGTCGTGATCGCTCACGTGGGCCGGGCGCTCGATGGCAGCCTGCAACGGCGCGCCCGGAGCGAATCGGCGAACAATCCCCGCTACCGGTGGCTCGGCGAGCTGCCGCACTGGAAGACCCGCCGGCTGCTCGCGCAGAGCCATGTCACCGTGATCAGCTCGCTGATGGAGGGAAGCTCGAACGTGTTGTCCGAAGCCCTGGCCGCCTCGGTCCCCGTGGTCGCGGCCCGGATTCCCGGACTGATCGGCACACTGGGAAGCGATTATCCGGGGTTTTTTCCCCCGGGAGACACCTCGGCGCTCGCCGGTGTTCTGCGCCGGCTCGAAAGCGAGCGTAAATTCTACCTGAGGCTCAGGCGAGCCTGTGCGCGGGCCGCCAGGCTGGTGCGCCCGGCGCGCGAGCTGCGCGCCTGGAAATCGCTCCTCAACGAGCTGACCTGACCGTGTCCGTCCGCCCCTCCGCGGCATCATGAATCCAGGGTTTCACCCAGGGCAACAGCAAATAGGCGGGCGCGGACATGAGGAACGTGAGCGCAAAATAGTTGCCGTAACCGTAGCGTTCGGCCCCCAGCCCGCTCGCCGCCCCGACCAACCGCCCGGTCAGCGCGAAAACCGATGATAGAAACGCGTACTGGACCGTGGCATGCTCCTTTTGGCACACGTTCATCAGGAAGGTGAGAAACGCCGCCGTGCCGAGCCCGCCGCTGAACGACTCGAAGACCGAAGCGCCGTAAAGGCCGAAGCGGCCGAGGTCGAGCCAGTCCACCAGTGAATAGCCCAGATTCGAGAACGCCTGTAGCAGGCCCAGCAGCCAGATGCCGCGGAAAACGCCGAAGCGCGCGATGAAAGCGCCTCCGGCCAGCGCGCCCAGGACGCTGAGCGCGATGCCCAGCGTCGTCGGCACCAGACCGATCTGGAACATCAGCTCTTCGTGGGAAGGCCAGATGTTTCTGCCGTAATCCACCCAGAACGGCTTGACCATCGGGCCGATGGCGAATTCTCCGAGCTTGTAGGTCAACACGAACAGCATCAGGGGCACGACCCGCCAGCTGCCCGCCCAGTCGACGAAACCGCGCAGCCAGCGCTCGCGCGCCTCGCGCGCGACGTCGAGCCGCGGGACCGAGGCGGACAGCAACCCCAGGATCACGAAGACCGCGCCCGCGAGGAGGAAAAGCGAGCTCCAGTCCCATCGCGCGGCGAGGAAGACGAGCCCGCCGCCGACCAGCACCAGAGCGACACGATACGCGGAAGCGCGCACGCCGTTGGCGCTTCCTTCCTCCTCGCGCGGTACCAGCGCCACCGAGTAGGAATCGATGGCGATGTCCTGCGTCGCCGACAGAGTGGTCAGCGCCAGGATCAACAGCAAGACGACGCCTCCGGCCGACGCCGCGTCGACCCACGGCAGCGCGAACAGCACCCCGGCGATCCCGCACAGGCAACAGAGAATCCAGATGCGCCGGTCGCCGTAGCGGTGGACGAGCGGCGCCCAGAAGACCTTGAGCGAGTACGGAAGCTCCAGCAACCGAAGGCCGCCGATGGTCCGCAGCGAGACGCCGTTCATGCGAAAATAGACCGGCAGCGCCTCCCACAGGATCGCCGCCGGAGCTCCCTGGATGAAGTAGAGCAGGGCGACGACCGCGAGCCTTTTCTTCGATTCGGGAGACTCCCGGGAAAGGCCGATCAGCGACCAGAAGTTGATCTTCATCCCCGCGCTCGAGAGTTCCACCAGCACTAGCAAATCTCCAGGGACAGATAAAGCCGGGTCCGGGCGCGAAAATTCACCGCCTCTTCATTATCCCTTCACCGTCGATTAAACGGCGGCTCCTACCCTGCGGCAAAATTTCTTCCGAAGGAGGATGGGTTATGCAACGGATGCGCTTCGAGACGATGATCGGGGGCTTGACGTTGTTCGGCGTCGCCCTCTGGATGCAGCCTGGAGGGGCGCTGGCCGCGGGCGCAAGCCCGCGGGTGCCCACCGTTTCCGCGACCCGAGTGTTGAAGGTGGTCAACCCCTCCGATCCCGACCCGGCAAGCCGTCTTTACGTCACCCTCGACATGATGGATCTGGTCAAGGTGAAGGGCGAGAGGATCGTCGTGATGGCGCACGAGATCTTCCCCTCCGGCACGCAAGGCCAGCAAGGCGACATCCCGGGTTTTCCTCTGGCGTCCCCCGACGATTACGACGGCGTCAACCGTGGCCTCGGGCTGGGGGCGATCTCGGCGTGGAATCTGAAGACCGGCGAGTTCTCCTTCTTGATTGCCCCGAAGAACACCGCGGTCGATGAGCGTTACGACGAGAACAAACACACCTCCGGAACCGATCCCGTCAAGGCGACTCCGTGGGGCACGGTGCTGAGCGGCGAGGAGTGGAGCCAGGCACCAAGCGCGACCTTCAACACCCCTGCGCGCGCCGGCCATATCCTTGAGGTCGATCCTCTGCGGCCCGGCGCGCTTTCCAGGATCAAGGCCATGGGCTCCTTCTCGCACGAAGGCATCGCCATCCAGCGGCTGCCGGCGAACTACGCCATCTTTCTGGGCGACGAGCAGCGCGGCGGCGGAGCTTGGAGCGCCGTTCCCCGCGTCGAGAGCTTCACCTGCGCCGACGGAACTCCGCGCCGGGGCGGCGCCGTCTATCGATTCATTCCCGGGCGCAAGCCCGAAAAATTCGGCGACCTTCAGGCGAACGGCGGCACTCTCGCGGCTTTCGACTTTCTCGCCAGGCGGTGGCTACCGATCCCCGCCGACGTGGTGGCCGCCGACAACCCGGACGTGATCCGCTGCTGGGCGGACACGAACCTGAGCCCGATCAGCCTCTGGGAACGCCCGGAGGATTTCGAGTTCGACGACAACACGGGCAACCTCTACATAGCCGTGACAGAGAAATCGTGCGTCGTCGACGCGGGCCGCTGCCTGGTCGACGCTGCGGGCAACACGGTCGACGCCGGGGGCAACCCGATTTCCTTCAACGGCGCCCGCAACCGCGCCGGTCACGTCATCCGCCTCAACCCCGACACCGGCGACTGGTCGGTCTTCGTCGATGCCGACACGGTGAACGCGCAGCTCCGCATTCTCGCTCCCGTATTCGGCAACCCGGACAACCTCGGCCTGGACAACGAAGGACGCGTCTACATTTCCCAAGACGGCGGCAACCCGAACGATAGCCTGTGGATCGCTACGGCGGACAAGAACGGCGATGGGGTCGCGGACCACTTTGAGCGCCTGCTCGACATGGCTGACGCCAATCTCGGGCTCGGCGCCGACACCGGTGAACCCACAGGCTTCCTTTTTCTCGACGAAAAAACGCTTCTCCTGAACTGGCAGGGAAGCGACCGGCAGGACGACTTCGGCCCGGCTCCGATCTCCCGAATCCTGGAGATTCGCCTGGGAGGATCCTCCGCCCCGGCCGTGGCGGAGGCGTCCAGATAACGATCTCGCCGTCGAGAAGGGGCCGGAGAGATCTCCGGCCCCTTCTCGGTTTCGGAGAGCTTCATCCCGATTTCATCCCGGCTTTATTCTCGCTTCATCCGCGCAGCATACGATGAACCCCAGCGCTGAGCCCTTCCGTGCTCGACCGGGTCGCGCCGGAAGCCCGCGTCGCATCGGGCTCGGGGCTTCGAGAACAGCAAGCGGCGAAGACACAGACATTGGAGGATCTCATGGACCGGATAGACCTAGCGGAGCTGATCGAGAACGTCATTGCAAATTTCTCCCGGGGCCACGCCGGGCTCGGGCCGCCGGTTTTCGTTACGATACCGGCCGACCTTCCGGCCGTTCCGTGGAGGGATCCATGCGTGCGCCAATTCGTGAAAGCGTTTCTTTGCGACGTCTTTCTCACGAACCGGTGCGACGTTCCGGTGCGAGTCGCCGCGTACCGACGCTCGAGCCTGACCGACCTCGAGGATATAACCGGAATCCGTCCCGACCACTGGATCCAGCTTCGGGTCTCGGGCCGAGGACTGCAAATCGTCGAGAAGCTGATCGAGAAACGTTTCGAAGAGATGGGTTACCGCTGCGAGGAATGGCTGGTGACCGAGCACTCAGAGGCGGTGCTCGGGATCTTCAGGTCCAGCACGGAACCGGCGGTGAAGATGGTCTTCGGCATCGATCCTACCCGCACCGTGCGAAAATTCGATCTGCTGATACCGATCGCGGAGAGCACGCCGCTGCCGGACTTTTCGGCCCCGTAACGGATTGCGGGGTCTTCAACGAGAAATTCGCCGGAGCTTCACCCGATCCTAACTGGACGACGTTAGCTTTTCCTTCGAGAGGAGGAATGTTCTCATGCAAACGAAAAGGATACTGGCTCCGACCGATCTCACGGAAAGATCACGCGAAGGACTCACCTACGCTCTATCGCTCGCGGCGGAAACGGGTTCCGCGCTGCTGATCCTTTATGTCGCCGACGAGCTTCGAAGCTGGGAGATGATGGACGATGAGCTTTTGCCATCTTGCCGACCGGCGTGGACCGCCGACAGGGTCGCCGCTGAAGCCGCTCTCGACCTCAACCGCTTCCTCGAGAAGCACCGGGACGAAATGGGCCGCGTGGCCGCCGTCGCGACGCGCGTGGTTCTCGGGAAGGCCCCCGAGAAGATCGTGGAGACAGCCCGCAGGGAAGCGGTCGACCTGATCGTGATGGCACCGCGACCCCACGGGGCATTCACTCGTTTTCTGCTGAGAAGCGTCACGGATCGGGTCGCGCGGGAGGCGCCCTGCCCGGTTCTGGCGGTATCGCCCAAAATCGGGCCGCATCCTCGTGGGAGGGCCATCCCGACCACGCTTCCGGCCTTCGCCTTCGAGCGCACTGGAGCCTGACACCCATGACCACGGGAGGATGTAATGAAGCGTAAAATTCTCTGCCCGACCGATTTTTCCGCACATTCTCGAGCGGGCATCGCCTGCGCCGCCTTACTGGCGGCGACGACCGGCGCCGAACTGCTGCTCTTTCACGTGACCCGCTTTCCCTTCCACGAGCTGCTGGTTCCCTGCGACGCCGGAACCGCCGTCATCGAACAACGCCTCCGCGCCCTCGCGGTCTGTCGCCTGCTTCGGGAGGCCGAGGCGGGAATCCGCCGGTTCGTGGAACTCCACTTCGCCCGGCAGTTCGGCGATCTCTCCTGGAGGGCCGTGGCGGGGTTGGGAAAAGTGCCGGCAGAGATCCTCGCGACAGCCTGCCGCGAGGAGGCGGATCTGATCGTCATGGGAAGGCGCGACCGCCCCCCGCTGCAGCGTCTTTTTTCCCGGAGCGTCTCCGAGGCGGTGAGCCGCGCCGCCCCCTGCCCGGTCCTCACGGTCCGGCCGGCGCAGGTCATCGAGCCCGGAGCGGGCTCTCCCACGCCTGCGCTCGCCGCAGTCTTGCAGGGTTCCCGAGCGTGAACGAGCGTACCGTGCCGGTGAGAACCTTCTGGAAGAGATTCGAGGCGGTCCGCTTCTTCAGCGAAGCGGTGGATCTCCTGTTCAAGGCCTTGATCCTGTTCGTTCTGGCGGTCCTAGCCACCGGACTCGTCCGGCTGCTCTGGGAGTCCTGGACCGTCATGCTCGAAAACGACCTCAAGGCGGCTTTCGGTTTGACGGTCACGAACCTGCTGAGTTTTTTCATCATCCTCGAGCTTTTCAAGAGCCTGGTAGAATATTTCCGCGAGCATCGTCTCAAGCTCACATTCATCGTCGACGCGACGCTCGTCTTCCTGCTGCGGGAGATCATGGTCGGCCTTTACCAGCACCAGAGTTCGCCGTGGCAACTCATCGCCCTGGCCGCCCTTGCCCTGGTTCTAGGCTTGCTGCGTACCCTCGCCATCGTTTATTCGCCGATGGAACGGCGGCTGGTGGAGCAGTTGAGAGAGCCCCGCGACGGTCGAACGCGCTCGCCGGAAGACGATTCCGAAACCAAGATCCCCGAGCACGCGCTTTCCGTCCAGTGAACATGTCGCGGGACCCTGCCCTTTCGCGAGACGTTAATTTAACCAGATCTTCACGCTCGTTTTATCGCGCCGTCATCCGCGGGCTTCAGTCTGCGCTCACGGAGCCCATCGAGGCGTCTTTCGGAGTCGAGCTCTCTTCCCCCTTCATCCAGAAATCGAGTGCCCGTGGACCCGTGGGAGCGCGTTATGAACCGCCGACGAAATATCCTCTTTATTTCGCCCGCCGACACCGCCAGCCGCATGGCCGAGGCAATCGCCCGACGGCTTGCGCCGCCGCAGGTCCGAGTCTACAGCACGAGCCCGGCGCCGCGACCCGTACCTGCGCACGCCGCGAAAGTCATGCGCGAGGTAGGTCTCGAGATCCCTGATCGCGGTCCCCGAGGAGCCGAGGCCGTGCCTCTCGCCGAAATCGACCTCGCCATCAGCCTCGGTGAAAAGCCGGCCACGCTGCCAGGGCTTTCCTCTCGCGCGCGACTTTGCCACTGGCCGATTCCCAACCCTGAAAGAGCAAGCGGCGGCGAGTCCGCGATGCAGGCCGTCTACCGCCTGCTGAGAGATGAAATCGACAGGAAGGTCGCCGCGCTCTTTCTCGACTACTGGCGCTGCCCACGCCGCCACTAAACAGTTCGCTGGCTAGGCGGACATCCATCGAAAATGGGCCGAGGCGTGAAGAGCGCGGATATGGGAACGTGAAGCTGGCGCTTCGACCAAAGCGGCCGGATAACCGCTCTCTTACGAACTCGTCAAGGGTTCGGCCGACATCAATTCCCAACAAAAGCCTGCGATCATGTTCGGTTTGGCGCGCGGGGGAATCTTCCGAGCGCCCCGGAGGGCAGTATCGAGCCGTGGCCGCGGAATTTCATTTTTTCTTAGCCGACTCTTCACTCGGACGTCATCGAGCGTTCCTACCTTATAACGCAGGCGACGATCAGGAAATCGGGAAAAAATGAGATTACGCTGCCGCAGCCCATGCCGGAATTCATGACGGCTTAAGTGAACCGTAACACTCCCTTAACAAAGGATATGTAATAAGGAGGAAAACATGATGGTGAGGACGCGCTCCTTTCTATTGCTTTTTGCGGTTCTGCTCGGGCTTTCGGCTTCATCGGCCAGGGCGCAGCTCATCCAGATCGACGGCTCGAGCACGGTCTTCCCGGTCACGGAGGCGGCCGCCGAGGAATTCCAGAAGGCGAGGAGGGGGACCGTAAGGGTAACGGTGGGCATCGCCGGCACCGGCGGCGGCTTCAAAAAATTCTGTCGCGGCGAAACCGACATCAGTAACGCCTCCAGGCCGATCCTCAAACCGGAGATGGACGCCTGCAAGAGGGCCGGGATCGAGTATATCGAGCTTCCGGTCGCTTTCGATGCTTTGACCGTAATGGTGAACCCGAAGAATAATTGGGTTACTTCGATGACGGTCCCCGAGCTCAGGAAGATCTGGGAACCGGCGGCCCAGGGAAAGATCACGAGCTGGAGTCAGGTGCGGGCCGGCTGGCCCAATGCCCCGCTCAAGCTGTTCGGGGCCGGCGCCGACTCCGGGACCTTCGATTATTTCACCGAAGCCATCGTCGGCAAGGCCAAATCGAGCCGCGGCGATTTCACCGCGAGCGAGGACGATAACGTCCTGGTCCAGGGTATTGCGAACGACCGCAACGCCCTGGGATTCTTCGGATACGCCTACTACGCGGAAAACAAGGACAAGCTCAAGGCAGTCTCGATCGACAACGGCAGGGGGCCGGTCGCTCCTTCCGAAAAGACCGTGCTCGACGGCACTTACCAGCCGCTGTCACGGCCGATCTACATCTACGTCAGCAAGAAGGCCGCCGACAGGAAGGAGGTTCGCGACTTCGTGGAGTTCTACATGAAGAACGCCCCGAATCTCGTCAAGCAGGTCAAATACGTGCCCCTGCCCGACCGGGTCTATTCGATGGGCCTTGCCCGGCTCCAGAAGCGAAAGACCGGTACGGCTTTCGCCGGGCACGCCGATGTCGGCGTCACGATCGACGACCTGCTCAAACGTGAGCCGAAGCTTTAGATTTTCGGACCCGAAAACCGCGGGGAGAGAGGGGCTTCCTCTCCCCGCACCGCCATCGGGAAGGAAACGCAATGGGCGACACTCCTGAAGTCGCGCGCGTCGCGGCCCGGAGACCGGTCGGTGCAGCGGCCATGTCGCGACTGAAGGGGCGGCGAATCCGCGAGCGGATCATCGAGCTTTTCCTGTTCCTCGCCGCCTTGTCGTCGGTCGCCATCACCGTCGGCATCGTCGGCGTCCTCCTCTACGAGTCCGAACGGTTCTTCCGGCATGTCTCGCTGGTCGATTTCCTCACCGACACCCAGTGGACCGTGTTGTTCGCCGATCCTCACTACGGTATCCTGCCTCTGGTCGCCGGCACCGCCGTGACTTCCGCAATCGCCCTGCTGGTGGCCCTGCCCCTTGGAACCGTCATCGCCATCTACCTGAGCGAGTACGCTCACGTAAAGGCGCGGGAAATCCTCAAGCCGGTCCTGGAGCTCCTCAGCGCGGTACCGACGGTGGTCTTCGGCTACTTCGCCCTGCTTTTCGTCACTCCCCTGCTGCAGCGGGTGCTACCCGACTTGCCGGGCTTCAACATGCTGAGTGCCGGCATCGTGATCGGCATCATGATCGTTCCCTACGTCAGCTCGCTCAGCGAAGACGCCATGAAAGCCGTACCGGCCCACATCCGGGAAGGCTCGTATGCGATGGGAGCGACCCGCCTGCAGACCGCCGTGCGGGTGGTCGTTCCCTCGGCCTTCTCGGGAATCGCCTCGGCTTACGTTCTCGGCTTTTCCCGCGCGGTCGGAGAGACCATGATCGTTGCCGTCGCGGCGGGCACCCAGCCCAGCCTGACGCTGAACCCGACGCAAGGCGCGGCAACGATCACCGCCTATATCGTTCAGGTGAGCCTGGGCGACCTGCCTCACGGCACCGTCGCCTACCAGAGCATCTTCGCCGCCGGGCTCACCCTGATGGTGATGACGCTGGCCTTCAACATCGCAGGCTACCTGCTGCGGAAACGCTTCAGGGAAAAATATTAGGAATGAGAAACATCGAGAAAAACATCGCCCGGAGAAAAGCCCTCGACGCTCTCTTCGCGATCGTCGGGCTGCTCGCGACGTTCGTCGGCATGATCACCCTGGCCGCGCTGGTCGTGGATCTCGCGGTCGACGGCGCAGGCCGCCTGTCGCTGAAGTTCTTCACCTCCTTCCCGTCGCGCTTTCCTTCCGAAGCCGGGATCCTTTCCGCCTGGGTCGGGACCACTCTGGTCATGCTGGTGACGGCCGTTACCGCGGTTCCCGTCGGTGTCGCCGCGGGCGTTTATCTCGAAGAATACGCGCCCAAGAACTGGCTCAGCGCGCTGATCGAGATCAACATCGCCAACCTCGCCGGGGTTCCTTCCATCGTGTACGGGCTGATGGCGCTCGGTCTGTTCGTCTATCAGCTCAACCTCGGCCACAGCATCTTGACGGCCGGCCTCACGCTCGCGCTGTTGATCCTGCCCATCGTCATCGTGGCCACGCGCGAAGCGGTCCGGGCGGTCCCCGCGACTATCCGCGAAGCCGCGTACGCCCTGGGAGCAACCCGGTGGCAAACGATTCGGGACCACGTTCTTCCTTACTCGACGGGCGGCATTCTCACCGGCGTGATCATCGCTCTGTCCCGTGCGATCGGCGAGACGGCCCCGTTGATCACGATCGGGGCCCTGACGTTCATCGCTTTCCTGCCGGAACCGCCGCTCAAAGCGGAATTTCCGTTCGTCTCGTTCGACTGGCTCATGTCGCCTTTCACCGTCATGCCGATCCAGATGTTCAACTGGATGTCGCGCCCGCAGCACGAGTTCCACGTGAACGCCGCCGCGGCCGGCCTTGTCTTGATGGCGATGACCCTGGCCATGAACGCCTTCGCGATCTATCTGCGCCATCGCTTCCGCAAGCGGATCAAGTGGTGACGGCCCGGGCTGCGAGGATGCCGTAATGAATTTGTCCGGCTTGGCGAAGCCGAAGGTCCCCGTGTCCGGAGCCGCAGCTCCGAGCGAAAGGTCGGCAGCAGCGCCGGCGAAGAGGCCGAACCCGCTCATCCAGGTGAGCGATCTCGACGTGTTCTACGGAACGACGCAGGCGCTCAAATCCGTCAGCGTGGAGATCGTCGAAAAAAAAGCGACCGCCTTCATCGGTCCCTCGGGCTGCGGGAAGACCACCCTTCTGCGCTGCCTGAACCGCATGAACGACCTCATCGCCGACGTCCGGATCACGGGAACGGTCCGGCTCGGCGGAATCGACATCTACGCTCCTTCGACCGACGTGATCCGCTTGCGGCGGCGTGTCGGAATGATCTTTCAAAAATGGAATCCTTTTCCGAAGAGTATCTACGAGAACGTCGTCTACGGGTTGCGCATCGCGGGGATCAACGACCGGAGCACCCTCGACGGGGTCGTGGAGAAAAATCTGAGGCGAGCCGCCCTGTGGGACGAGGTCAAGGACAATCTGCACAAGAGCGCTTCCGAGCTCTCCGGCGGCCAGCAGCAGCGCCTCTGCATCGCCCGCGCTCTCGCCGTGGAGCCCGAAGTTCTCCTCATGGACGAGCCCTGCTCCGCCCTGGACCCGATATCGACCGCGAAAATCGAGGAGCTGATCCACGAGCTGAAGGAGACTTTCACGATCGTGATCGTGACCCACAACATGCAGCAGGCCGCCCGAGTCTCCGACTATACGGCTTTCTTCTACCTCGGGGAGTTGGTAGAATTCGGCGACACGGCAAAGCTCTTCACCAACCCGGAGAAGCGGCAGACCGAGGACTACATCACGGGTCGGTTCGGCTGACAGGGAGGAGCCCATGCGTGCCGAGCACACGGACAAGAAGTACGAGGAGGACCTCAAGAAGCTTCGCGAGAACATTCTCACCATGGGCGGGCTGGTCGAGGAGCAGATCCACAAAGCGGTGAAATCCCTGGTGGAGCGCGACTCGGCCCTGGCCGAGGCGATCATCGAGAGGGACCACGAGGTCAACCGCCTCGACGTCGAGATCGACGAGCTTTGCATCCGGCTGCTCGCGCTCCATCAGCCCGCCGCCAGGGACCTCCGCTTCATCACCACGGGCCTCAAGATCACCACCGATCTCGAACGGATCGGCGACATGGCGGTCAACATCTGCGAGCGCGCGCTCGAGCTCAACCAGGAGCCGCAGCTCAAGCCGTACATCGACATCCCGCGGATGGCGCAGATCAGCGAGCGCATGATCCGCGAAAGCCTCGACGCGTTCGTGCGCGAAGACACGGACCTCGCGCTCAAGGTCTGCAAGGAGGACGAAGAGGTCGACCAGCTCAACAGCCAGATCTTTCGCGAGGTCATCAGCTTCATGATCGCGGATCCGCTCACCATCAACCGGGCGATGAAGGTCAGCTCGATCTCCCGCTACCTGGAGCGGATCGCCGACCACGCCACGAACATCGCCGAAATGGTGATCTTCATGGTCAAGGGCAAGAGCATCCGGCACCTGAAGGAGCTGCCGCCGTCGGTCTGAATCCCGCCATGACCGGTTCGGGGAAAAAGATCCTGGTCGTCGAAGACGAACCCGACATTCGAAAGCTGGTCCGGTACAATCTCGCCCAGGAGCGGTTCGAGGTCCTGGAGGCCGAAGACGGAGAGCAGGCGCTGCGCATCCTGCAGCGGGAGAAGCCCCGGCTCGTCATTCTCGATCTGATGCTGCCGGGGCTATCGGGCCTGGAGCTCTGCAGGATCCTGCGCGACCGGCCCAAAACCGCGAGGCTCCCGATTCTGATGCTCACCGCAAAGGGGGGCGAGGCGGACCGGGTCGTCGGGTTGGAGATGGGCGCCGACGATTACCTGCCCAAACCCTTCAGCCCGCGCGAGATGGTCGCGCGCGTCCGCGCCATCCTGCGCCGGGCCGAGCCCGCGCCGGCCGGAACCCCGGAGCAGGCCTACGAAAACGGCGCGCTGCGAATCGACTTCGCCACCTACGAGGTGTTCGTCGGCGGGAAGCCGGTCCGGCTCACGTTGAAGGAGTTCGAGCTGCTTCGTTTTTTCGTCCAGAACCCGAACCGAGTCTTGAGCCGGGACCAGCTCCTCGATAGGGTCTGGGGAGCGGAAACATACGTGACGCCGCGCACCGTCGACGTTCACATCCGACGCCTTCGAAAAGCGATCGAAAAGGACGACCGCCGGCCGAAATGGATCGTCACCTTGCGAGGCGTCGGTTACAAGTTCGATGAGAAGGCGCTGGAACAATAGCCTCGCTTTCAAGTTCTTCTTCTCGTATTTCGTCGTCACGCTGCTGCTGTTCGCGGGATTCTACCTGTACTCGGCGCCGCTGCTGCGCCGATTCTACGTTTCCCATTTGAGCCTGCGAATGGAGCAGGAGGGACGCGTGCTGGCGCGCGTCCTGCCGCCGCGGCCGGACCCGGGCTCGCTCGATGCGGAGGCCCGCCGGCTGGGGCGGGAGCTCCGGGCGCGCGTCACTGTCATCGCCCCGGACGGCCGCGTGCTCGGCGACTCGGACGAGCCGTCGCAAACGATGGAGAACCATGCCTTCCGGCCCGAGGTGATCGAAGCGCTGCGCTCGGGAGCCGGTGCCGCGACGCGCTACAGCACCACGGTCCGCTACCAGATGCTCTACCAGGCCGTGCGCGACGGCTCCGGAGCGCAGGCGCGCATCATCCGCATCGCCATGCCCCTGAGCGACGTCGAAAGCGTGATCGCCTCGGTCCGGCGCACCCTGCTGCTCGGCCTGCTCGCGGTCTCCGGTCTGGGCCTGCTTCTCGCCCTCGGCTTTTCCCGGCTCCTCGGCCGACGGATCAAGCGTCTGGTCGATTTCTCGCTCGAGCTGGCCAGGGGATCGTTTCCGCAGAACTTCTTCTCCCGCGGGCGCAACGACGAGATCGACGTCCTCGAGCAGCACCTCAGCGAAATGAGCGCCAGCATCCGCGACCACTTCGAGCAGCTCGTGGCCGAGAAGGAAAAGATCGCCTCCATTCTCCGCTGCATGGTGGAGGGAGTCCTGGTTCTGGACCGCAATGGAAATATCCTGCTCATCAACGAGCCGGCCGCGCGCATGCTGCACGCCGAGACCGGGCGCGACCTCGCCGGCACCTCGGTTCTCGAGCTCTCGCGCCGTCCCGAGCTCCTCGCGATCGTCCGCGGCGCCCTCGGGTTCGATTTCGAGCGCGGCCTCTACTCGCGCGAGCTGGAGCTGAAGGACGGCTGCTGGGTGCGGGTGAACGCCACCGGCCTGCTCAACGGCCGGGGGGCGGTGCTGGGCTCGATCCTCGTCTTTCACGACATCACCGAGCTCAAGCGGCTCGAGGCCGTGCGTTCGGATTTCGTCGCCAACGTCTCGCATGAGCTGCGCACCCCGCTGACCGCGATCCGCGGCTACGTCGAGACGCTCCTGCGATCGCCTCCCGCCGATCCCGAGGTCGCCCGGACGTTTCTCGGCATCGTCGACCGCCATTCCGAACGCCTGAGCCGGCTTACCGAGGAGCTGTTGATACTCGCCGATCTCGAATCCGGAAAGATGCGGATCGCGCGGCGGCCGATCGATGTCGCCCAGCTCATCCAGCGCGCGCTGGAGGTCTTCGCCGATCGGGCGTCGAAGAAGAACGTCGGCCTCGAGCACCGTCTCGAGCCCGATCTGCCGCCGGTGCTCGGCGACCTCGATCGCCTGGAGCAGGTGCTCATCAACCTGATCGACAACGCGATCAAGTACACCGACGCGGGCGGCGAGATCGTCGTCTCCGCCGCCCGCGCCCGCGGCGAGGATCGAATCGAGATCGCCGTCGCCGATACCGGTTGCGGCATCCCGGAACAGGACCTGCCGCGAATCACCGAGAGATTCTACCGGGTGGACAAGGCCCGCTCTCGCGAGCTGGGCGGCACAGGTCTCGGCCTGGCGATCGTCAAGCACATCGTCCAGGCGCTCGACGGCCGCCTGCGGATCGAAAGCGCGGTGCGCAAGGGAACCACCGTCCGGGTCGACCTGCCGGCCGCGACCCAGCGCAACCGCGGCAACGTGTTGTTCCTCTGCACCGGGAATTCCTGTCGCAGCCAGATGGCGGAGGGCTTCGCCCGGCGTTGCGCCGCGGACGGGACCAGGATCTACAGCGCCGGGACCCGTCCCAAGGGCATCCATCCGCTCACCGTGCGGGTCATGAACGAGGCCGGGGTCGACATCAGCGGCCAGAGCTCCAAGTCGCTGGAAGCCGTGCCGGTTAGCGAGATCGATCTCGTGGTGACCCTTTGCGGCGAGAGCGACGAGGAGTGCCCGGTGCCCGCGGGCACCGCTCCCCGGATGCACTGGCCGCTTCCAGATCCGGTGGCCGTCCAGGGCGACGAGGAAACCGTTCTCGCCGCTTTCCGGAAGGTGCGCGACGAGATCCGCGCCCGCGTCGAGGAGCTCTTCGGCTGCGTTCCGTCCCGCTAACCTTGACAAGCCGATTGCACGGCTGTTACGTTACTCGCCAAGCGAGCCCGGCGGCAGCGATGTTCAAGTTCATTCCCAATCAGGACAAGTTCTTCGATCTTTTCAAGGAAGCGGCGCAAAACACCCTTACCGGAGCGCGGGCGCTCAAGCAGATGTTCGACGAAGGGCAGAATTTCCAGGAGTCGTGGAAAAAGATCAAGGAGATCGAGCACGAGGGCGACCGCCTCACCCACCGGACGATCCGCACGCTCAACCAGACGTTCATCACTCCCATCGACAGCGAGGACATCCATGCTCTGGCCACCGCGCTGGACAACGTGACGGACGCCATCGAGGCGGCCGCTTCCCGGGTGGTTCTGTACAAGATCCAGAAGATCGCCCCCGAGGCCCTGGAGCTCTCGGAAATCGTGGTCAGCAGCACCGAGCAGCTCGTCAAAGCCATCTCTCACATGCCCAGGCTCGAGGACATCGACGACTACTGCATCGAGATCAACCGCCTCGAAAACGCCGCCGACGAGATCTACCGCAAGGCGATCGAAGCCCTCTTCGACCACGATCGGCCGCCGCTCGAGGTCATCAAGTGGCAGGACATCTTCGACATCCTGGAATCCGCCACGGACCGCTGCGAGGACGTCGCCAACATCCTGGAAAGCATCGGGCTGAAGAACGCCTGACCCGCCTCGCTGCATGACCGAATCGCTTTTCGCCATCCTGCCGGTGATCCTGCTGATCCTGGCCGCCGAATTCGTGAACGGGTGGACCGACGCTCCCAACGCGATCGCTACCGTGGTCTCGACCCGCGTGCTCTCGCCCTACCAGGCCCTGGCGATGGCGACGTTCTTCAACGCCCTGGGCGCGATCTCGGGGACGGCGGTGGCCGCGACCATCGGAAAGGACATCGTCAAGCCGGAAGTCATCAATCTCACGACCGTCGGGGCCGCCATGGTGGGCATTATCTGTTGGAGCACCCTCGCCTGGTACTACGGTCTGCCGACGAGCGAAAGCCATGCCCTGATCGCCGGTCTGACCGGCGCCGGGCTGGCCACCGCAGGCCCTTCCGCCCTGCTGTGGAGCGGCTGGAGCAAGGTGCTGATCGGGCTCGTCTTCTCGACCTTTCTCGGCTTCCTGGGCGGGCTCCTGATCATGGGGGCGCTCTACCGCTTCTTCGCCGGCAGCCGCCCGGGATCGGTGCGCCTGGTTTTCGGCCGGCTGCAAATCCTTTCGGCCGCATTCATGGCCTTCAGCCACGGCTCCAACGACGGCCAGAAGTTCATCGGCGTCTTCAGCTTGGCCTTGCTTCTCGGTGGAATCGTTCCGGAATTTACGACGCCTACCTGGGTGATTCTCGTCTGCGCCGCCACCATGGCGATCGGAACCGCGGTCGGCGGCTGGCGTATCGTCCGCACGATGGGGCTCAGGCTGACCAGGCTGGAGCCGGTGCACGGATTTGCCGCCGAGACCGGAGCGGCGCTCACGATCGAGGTGGCGACGCGCCTCGGCATCCCGCTGAGCACGACTCACACGATCAACACCAGCATCATCGGGGTAGGAGCGACCCGTCGCTTCTCGGCGGTCCGCTGGGGGGTAACCCTGGAGATAGCAGCCGCCTGGATCCTGACGTTCCCCGTCTGCGGCGCGATCGGCTGGCTGTCAGCGAAGGCGTTCCTGTGGTTGCAGTAGACGCGGCGGCACGGGCGCCGGGAATCAGCGCGAGGTGAAGGAATAGCTCCGGACGGTCTGATCCTTGTTGAAGACGATGTGCAGCTCCTTGGAATCCCGGAGCTGGCCCAACTCGTAATACTGATAGGAGTAGGTCCAGGTTTCGTAGCCGTTTTCCAGCCCCTTCCGCAGTGGCTCGCCGAAGTGGGCGAAGATCTCGCGCTGGGTCGTGACGTTGTTCTCGATGCTCTTGACCGGCGTGGTCGGGAAATCGCGCCCGACGTAGAGACAACCCGAAAGCAGCAGGCAAACCGCCGCCGATCTCCAGAAGGATTTCGTCCTCACCTCAAATCTCCCGCCGCCCCTCCAGGGCCTTGCTCAGGGTCACGGCATCCGTATATTCGAGGTCGCCGCCCATCGGCAACCCCCGCGCGATCCGTGTGACCGCGATTCCCAACGGCTTGATTACCTTCGACAGGTAGAGGGCCGTCGCCTCTCCGTCCATCGTGGGATTGGTGGCCACGATCACCTCCCGGACCGGCTCGCTCTTCAACCGCTCCAGCAGCTCCTTGATCCGGAGGGCTTCCGGCCCCACTCCGTCGAGAGGCGAGATGGTGCCGTGCAGCACGTGGTAGAGGCCGCGGAACTCCTGCGACCGCTCGACCGCGATCAGGTCGGCCGGATCCTCGACCACGCAGATCTTGTCCCGCTCGCGCCGATCGCTGCGGCAGATCGCGCAGAGCGCTGCCTCTCCGGTTGCAGGGTCGGCCTCGCTGAAGCCGAAGCAGCACCGGCACAGCCCCATCTCCTTGCGCAGGCGGGCGATGCTGTCGGCCAGGCTGAAAACATCTTCCTTGCGTCCCCGGAGCATGTGAAAAGCGAGGCGCGCCGCCGACTTCTCCCCGATGCCGGGAAGCTTGGAAAGCTCCTGAATCAACCGTTCGAGCGGAGCGGGGTAGCTGCTCATAGCGACAGTCCTGGAATCTTGAATCCTCCGGTGATCTTGCTCATTTCGGCCGAGGCCATTTCCCGCGCCTTGCGCATCCCGTCGTTGATCGCCGCCAGAACGAGATCCTCGAGCATTTCCCGGTCCTCGGGATTGAGCGCCGCGGGATCGATCTTGACCGCCGAGACCGTGAGCTGGCCGTTCACCGTTACCCGCACCATCCCGCCACCCGCCGAGCCCTCCACCGTCTTGTGGGCCAGCTCTTCCTGGACTTTTGCGATCCGCGCCTGCATCTCCTGCGCCTGCTTGAGCAGGTTGCCCATTCCGGGCATGCCTTGCGCCATATCTCCTCCTCGCTCTCGGGCAGCGCTCAGTTCTCCCGCCGGACCGTCTTGACCTCGCCGTGGAAGATCCGCAGGGCCTCCTTGACAAACGGGCTTGTTCCGTCTTCCACGGGCAACGCCGCAGACGGCGGGCGGGAACCGCCTTCGGTCGCCGTGTGCGTGAGGCGGATCACGGTATCCGCGGCGAAGAACCTGCTGGCGAATTTTTCGAGCAGAGAGAGATTTTCCCGGTCCTGGAGATAGCTGAGGTGATGCCGTTCGGCGACCCCGATCGTGACCGTTCCCGGCGCGATCTCCAGCGCGTTGCCGAAAGCCAGATGCGAGGCCAGGAGCTTCTTTTCCCTGCCGACAAACGCCACGAACTCCTGCCACAGCCGCTCGTTTTGCAAGGCCGGCGTCGCCTTGGGGATCGATGTCGATGAAGAGGTTGCCCCCGGAAGCGGCTTCGCCGGGGCTTCCGCCCCAGGCGGAGATCCTCCCGGGGAAGCCGCCGCAAGCCGCGTCTCCAGCTGCTCCAGCCGTTCGATGAGCTCCGAGACCGGCAGCGTCTGCGGGAGCGTCGCCATCCGCACCAGCGCCGCCTCGAGCGCAAATCGGGCGTTGGCGGAGCGGCTCAGCTCCTCGTCCGCCGCCGCGATCACCTCGAAATAGTCGAGAAGGGCGTCCGCGGAAAGGCTTTGGGCCTGAGAAGCGAGCGCCGCGATCTCGTGGTCCGGGAGATCGATCAATTGCCCGTCGTCGGGTGCGCCGTCGCCGGCCGCCGAAGCCGCCCCGCCAGCCAGTCGGACCACCAGCAGGTTACGAAAGTGCTCGACCAGCTCCTTCGACAGGCGGTTGAGATCCCGGCCGAGGGCGACGGCTTTCGCCACCATCTCGAGACAGCGTTTCGCGTCGCCCCGGAGGACGGCCTCGGAGATCTCGTAGAGCGCCGACCGCTCCGCCAGGCCGAGGACCTCCTGGAGCGTTCGTTCGTCCACGGGCGGACGTTTTTCCTCCCGTCCTCCCGTCTCCGCGAACGCCAGGACCTGCTCCAGCAGCGACTGCGCGTCCCTCATGCTCCCGTCCGCCTCGCGAGCCAGCAAGGCCAGCGCACCGTCGGTGATCTCGAGCCGCTCGCTGGCGGCGATCTCGCGCAGACGGCCCACGATCTCCCTCAACGAGATGCGGCGGAAGTTGTAGCGCTGGCAGCGGGACAGAATCGTCTCCGGCAGCCGATGCGGCTCGGTCGTTGCGAGAATGAACTTGACCGACGGCGGCGGCTCCTCGAGCGTCTTCAACAGGGCGTTGAACGCTTCTTTCGTAACCTGATGGACTTCGTCGATGATGTAGATCTTGAACCGGCACCGGGCAGGTTGGTATCGGGCGTTCTCGATGATCTGCCGGACTTCGTCGATGCCGCGGTTCGAAGCGCCGTCGATCTCCAGCACGTCGATCGCCGAGCCGCCGGCGATCTCGCGGCACGGGGTGCAGTCGTTACACGGGGACGGCGTCGGGCCGCGCTCGCAGTTCAACGCCTTGGCCAGAACCCGAGCCGCGGTGGTTTTGCCGACACCGCGAACGCCCGCGAACAGGTAGGCGTGGGCCAGCCGGTTCATCCGTATCGCGTTCTGCAACGTCCGGATGATGGGCTCCTGCCCGACGATATCCTCGAACGACTGAGGGCGCCATTTTCGCGCCAGAACGACGTAGGACACTGACTAAGCTCGCCGCTGAACGGCCTCGCCCCCGGGGATTATTGCGGTGTGGAGTGACGCGCGCCCCATCGGCCCTCGCCGTGGATACTCATTGCTGACAGCCAGGTTTCCCTATGGCACAGGGGAACATCCGTTACCGTTGCTTCCTTCCGGACCTGGCGGGGTTCACGGCGCCACCTTGCACAGGACCTAACTATCAGCAATCGGTATCCACAACGCGGCGCGCGTCGTCGGCAACCCAAACACTACGCCGATCACCGGCAGGAATCAAGAATGACCTGACGCCCGTTCGACGAGCGTAAGGTGGCGGAGAGGGGGGGATTCGAACCCCCGGTACCCTTATTAGGAGTACACACGATTTCCAGTCGTGCACCTTCGACCGCTCGGTCACCTCTCCGGACAGCCGCCGCCCGCTGCCGACCTGATCGCACGCCGATTGCCGCGCGCGCGGCTACAAAGCTACCACAGGGTCGCCGGCTTTTCTACAACTCGGCGACGGCCGTCAACTATCTTTACGCTCGCGTTTCCGGGCTCGATCGACGCTAAATCCCCGCTTGCGGCGCGCTTTTGTCGCCCGGACCGGCCGGCGGCCGGGCGCAGCTGTAAACGATGCGGACAGAACGGCCGGAGGTTCGTTTGCCGAAGCCTCGCAAAGACGGCGCAAAGACACGCTTTTTGCCGGTGGCACCCGTGTTGCTCCAAGAGACCGGCGAAGAATTTCGCCTGCGCCGGGAGATGACGATGAAACGACCCACCCAAGCGAAAACCCGCGCCGCGAAAGATCGCTCCGCTGGCCGCGAAGACGACTCCGTCCGGCCGTTGACCGCCGTGGAAGCGACCCGTGCGAAGGCGAACTTCCCGGGGATGAAGCTGATTCCGTGGAGCGAGATCTGGAGCTCCCTCAAGGTCGCCCGCGCTCGAGGCGACGGGAAGATGATCGAAGTTTTTTACGAGACCCTCTACAAGGAAGCCGTGTTCGACGATCGCGGCGCCTGGTCGCTGGAAACCAGGCGACCCCGCTGAACCCCTACCCTTTCGCCCACGCACCGCCTCTCGAGCGGAACCCGCCTTGGCGCGCCCTTGGCAGGGAGGCCCGCTTCGGCCTAGAATCCGGCCAGCTTCTCCCGGGAGGGAACCGATGAAACCGGAAAAGGCCAACCTGGTCGTAACCGGGCTCAAGGAAGCCGGCGTCAACTTTGCCGCCGGAGTTCCCGATGCCCAGTTCATCGACGTCTACCGGATGATCGCCGCCGACCGCGAGCTTCGCTACGTCGGCGCGGCGAACGAGGCCGAAGCCGCGGGCATCGCCATGGGAGCCTGGTTCGGCGGCCTGAAACCGGCGCTGGTCGTGGCCACCTCGGGGCTCCTCGTAGCGACTTACCACCTGGCGCGGATCAACCTGCTGCACGAGGTGCCGCTGTTGATCGTCATTCCGTATCGCGGCGACCTGGGCGACCCGAGGTGGATGGGCCTCTATCAGAAAACCACCGAGCCGGCCCTGCGGGCCATGGACATTCCTTACCGGATCGTCACTCGATCGGCCGATGTCAAACGGGCTTTGAAGGACTGCCACGAAAGCGCGCGCGCCTGGCTGCGCTGCGCAGCCGTGCTGCTGACGGAGGAGGCGTTATGGTAACTCGCTTCGCGCTGCTGCGGGAGCTGGCGTCGATGATCGCCGACGACGTGATCGTCGTCGCGAGCATCGGCAACAACAGCGGTTTCTGGGGACAGATCGCCGAGCGCGAGGCCAACCTGTTCCACGTCACCATGGGGATGTGCACGCCCGCCGCTCTGGGCCTCGCTCTGGCGTTGCCGAACCGCAAAGTGATCGCCCTCGACGCCGACGGCAATCTCACGCTGAACCTCGGCGTTCTGGGGACGATCGCCAACGAGAGCCCCGGGAACCTGATCGTGATCGTCATGAACAACCGCAACTACCTCGGAAGCCACAAGACCGAGCCCGGCATGCCCACTGCAACCGCGGGCAAGATGAGCCTTGCGGGGGTCGCCCGCGAATGCGGCATCGCCAGCTGCTGGACCGTCGACGAGGCACCGCAGTTCCGGGAAAAACTGCAGCTCGCGCTGTTTCGCCCCGGCCCGCACTTCATCGACGCCCGCATCGAGCCGCTCGACACCGACCGGCCGCCGAAGACCCGGCGGATTCCCGATCCGCGCCAGAACAAATATCAGTTCGCCAGCTATATTGAGAGGACCGCGGGAGTGCAGATCCTCGGGGGAGGTCTGGGAAACTTCGGCTGACGGCGAGAATCCCTCCGCTCCCGTTCGAACCGTCCGGAACTTTAAATCGCTAGCGCTGCCGGGCGCTCCGATGGAGCGACCGCAAACGGAGCTTCTGCAATTCGCTGTTCGCAGCCAGCTCGTTGCTCGCCGCCGCCGTGTCCAGCTCCGCTCTCGAACCGATCAGCGGGGCGGGAGCGGCTGAGTGCCCCCGAGCATCTTGTAGAAATCGACGACCTCCGTGTCCCGGGGAAGCTCCCGAATCGCCTTCTGGTGCGCGTCGGGCAGCAGCGGCGAAGCCTCCTCCCCCGTCAGTTTCCGGTATTCCGCGAGAAACTCCGGATCGGTAAAGATCTTCCGCATCGCTTCCCGCAGGATTTCCGCCCGCTCCGGCGGCGTGCCCGGCGGCAAGGCGAACGGGGACCCCGCCAGCCGGAAAGTGCGGTGCAGCGCCAGCAGTTTTCGGTCTTTTTCCGATCGCGCGAAGCTTTCCAGCTCGGGGAGCCCGGAAAAACGCGGGTGCTTGTCCCCTTTTGGAATCTCCAGAATGGCATGGAAGTCCACGAGCCCTTTCTCCAGGAACTCGGGATTCTGCCTCACCACGCTGCTGGCCACTCCGGTCTGCGCGTCCAGCTCCCCGCGCAACATGGCGGCGTCGAGCTCGGGGGACGAGTAGCCGGTGATGAACTTCGGCTCTTTCAGGTCGAGGAGATAGGCGAAAAGCCGACCGGTGTAGTAGACGGGATGACCCACCGTCTGGGCGCCGATCCTGAGGCCCGAAAATTCCCTGAGCCTGGCAAGGCTGCCGAGCCCGACCTTTTTGCCCGTAAAAAAGACGTAATGGGAGGCGCTGTTCGGCGAGCCGAGGTAGATGAATTTGTCGAGATCGTACTGGACGCCCGGCTCGCCCAGGATCGCCGACGACACCATCCCGCCCGGCATGCTTCCGATCGTCAGGCCGTCAGGCCGGGCGCCGCGATAGATGTGATTGGCGGCCTTGCGGCCTCCCGCCCCGGGCATGAACTCGATCAGGATCGTGGGGTTCCCGGGAACGTGCTTCTTCAAGAAGTTCGCCACGGCTCTGGTGCGCATCTCCCCGACGCCTCCGGGTGCGCCGCCCCGGATGATGGTGATGGTCTTGCCCTGGTAGAACGGCGCCTGAGCCCGGCCGGACGGAGCGCACAGGAAGAACAGGAAGGCGGAGAGTGGAAAGGCGAGGCCCGCTTTCGGGAGTCTCATGGCTCCTCCTCCCGCGGCGCGACCGGCCGCGGTCTCTCACAGGCGGTAGAGCCGCGCTGCGTTTCGCCACGATATCTTTTCCCGGTCGTCCGCCGACACCTCGCGCAGGCAGCGCTCCCGCGTCTCGCGGGTCCGCGGCCAGGTGGAGGTCGCCGACGGAAGGTTGCCGCACCACAGAATGTGATCGGCTCCCACGTAAGAAACGAACGGTGCGATCGGGTCGAACCACGACGTCAGGAAGCACTGCCGGTGAAACATCTCCGAAGGTTTGAGATCGTAGCCCTCGCGCGCAAGTCCGTCGTGCTCGAACTGGTGATCCGCCCATTCCATGTAGAGCATGGCCCAGCTCAACGCGCTTTCAGCGAACACGAGCCGGAGCTGCGGGTGGCGAAGCAGGATGCGCGAGAACGAGTAGAGGGATAGCACGAACACGCTGGACACCGGTCGCGTCACCGCGTCGAGCGCTTCGGCGAGCACCGGCCGGAGCCCCGGCGCCGGCCCGTATTGCAGCTCCGCCGACGCTCCCGCGTGCAGGCAGACCGGAACGTCGAGCTCTTCGCACGCCGACCACAGCGGGTCGTACTCCGGACCGCTCACGTGCGGCACCCTGCGGAGGTGCATCGGCAGCGAGGGAAAAACCACGCCCCGATGGCCCATGGCGACCGCGCGCCGAATCTCCTGGACGGTCTCCTCGACCGGCCAGATGGGGACGATGCACTGCGGGACGAAGCGTTCGCTCGCCGCGCCCCAGCTCTCGATCAGCCAGTCGTTGTAGGCCCGGACGCAGGCGATCTCCAGCTCCGGATCCTCGAGCCGGCCGAATGCCTCGCCCGCCAGACCCGCGACCGAGGGATAGAGGACCGAGCAATCCACGCCCGCCTCGTCCATGGCTCTCAGCCGCGCCGCCGGGTCGTAAGCCTCAGGGGGCACTTCCTCCCAGCGGCGCGGGTCGCGCCGGTCCGGCGTGAACGCCCCCGCCCTGGCGGCCGCCCCGCCGAGCAGCACCTTTCCGTCGAGAACCCAGCGCTCCGCGCCGTCGGAGGTGCGCTCGAGTCGGGGAATCCTCTCTCCCCAGCGGCTCTTCGGCAGGCGCCGTGTCCACAGATCGGGCGGCTCCTGCACGTGATCGTCGGCGCTGATGCATCCGTACCGCAGGTTCATGGCGCCTCGCTCCGAGCGCTCCCTTCCCGGATCTCCGCCCGGACCCGGTAAAGGCGCAGCGCGTTCTCGTAGAGCAGCTTTCTTCGGTCCTCCGGGGGAACGTTCCCGAGCACTCGTTCGATCTCGTCCCACGAGCGCGGATAATAAGAAGCCACGTGCGGAAAATCCGACTCCCACATGATGTTATCGATGCCGATGTCGTGGCGCAGCTTGATGCCTTCCGCCTCGAACCAGAAGTTCACGTACATCTGCCGGCGCACGGTCTCGCTCGGTCGAGCGCGCAGCCCTTCGGTCCACAGCCGGCGCGTCTCCCATTCGTGATCGCAAGCCGCGATCACGTAGTTGAGGCCGCCGATGCCCGCCTCCGCGAACACGAACTTCAGGCGCGGAAAACGCTCCGTGAGGCCGGAGAAGATGAGATGCGGGATGACCTGCGCCGGAGTGACCGCCGAGGTGGCGGTCATCGCCGAGTGGGCCTGCCGCGGCGTGTATCCGCTCCATTTGCGCACCGACGCACCCGCGCGGAGACCCGCCGAGCCGTGGACGTGCACCGGCAGACCGAGCTGCTCGCACACGTCCCAGACCGGATCCCAGTGACGATCCGTGAGGTGAGGCAGGGGCCTCGGCATTTCCCCGAGGCAGTTGATGCCGCGATGACCCAGCGCGGCGGCCCGCTCGACCTCGCGCGCGATCGTGCCGGGCTCGCTCAGATAAGGAATGATGGCGAGCGGCAGATAGCGGTCGCTCGCCTGCGCCCAGTCCCCGAGCGCGTCGTTGTACGCTCGCACGACGTCGAGCTCGAAGTCGCGGTCGCCGAACTCGAAGAACGTGCCGCCGGGAGGATTGGGAAAAAGCACCTCCGCGTCGACCCCGTCCCGATCCAGCGCCTTCAGCCGTTCGCGCGGGTCGAAAGCCGTCCGCGGCACTTCCTCCCACCGCTTCGGAAAGGTCGGGAACGGCTCGCCCATGAGCGCGGGACAGTTGCACACGTCTCCGTCGGAGACCTTGCCGTAAACCGACCATCGGTCGGCGACGGCGCCATTCTCCCGGACCTCGACGACCCGCGGGATGCGGTCGCCCCATTTGCGCGCCGACATCCGGCTCGTGTAGGTGTCCCGGTCGAACGCCGCGTGAGAGTCCGCGCTGATCAGCCCGTATCTGAGCTCCATCCCTCCTCCTCGCCGTTCCGCCGGACGGCGTTCGCAGCTTTCCCGGTCGATGGATGCCGCCCGGCTCTCAACGGCTCGCCGCAGACGCCGAGAATGCCGGGCGCCATGCTACCGTCCCGGGAGCGTCGCCGCATCTCGATCGAACAGATCCTCGTAATCGATCCTGGCCGGCGACAATCCCTGCTCGTGCGCGTATTGCGTGATCGCGTCCAGAACGTGCCGGTTGTCCTCCACGTTGTAAGGCCAGTAGTGCTCTCCCATGAGGGCCCGCTGCTCCTCCACCGCGGCGGCCGCCCACGAGATGACGAGGACCTGAGGATCCGACCCCTCCAGGCGGTCGAAAGCCGCGTCCCGCGCCCGGCGGAAGGCCTCCAGCAGCGCAACCGGCGCATCCGGGTGGGCATCGACGAAATCGCGCCTGAGCGTCACCACGTGGCTGATGGGAAAGATTCCCGTCCTCCTGAAGTATTCCTGCTCTTCCCGTTTGTAGTCCTGGAACAGCCGCCGCACCCGGGGATCCCGGCGCGAAATCGAGGGCAAAACGTTGGGGCCGATGACCGCATCGAGCGTCCCGCCGACCAACAATCGTTCAGGATCTCGTCGGGATCGGCGTCCGTGGGAGCGGACAGCTTCTCGATCCGCATCCCGGGCGCCGCGACTCCCTCCTTCACGCGCAGCGCCATCCAGCGGACCGACGCCAGGTCCACGCCGTAGTAATGCTGGAGCGCGCCCCGGGCCCATACGCCCGCGGTGTTGTCCCACTGCATGATGCCGACACGCCTGCCGGCAAGGTCGCGCGGCGATCCGATGCCGCTCCCGGAGTTGACGAAAATGTAGGAGAGGCGGAACTTGCGGTTGGGAAAAGCGGGAATCGAAAGATGCGGCGCCCCTTTCGCATGAGCCACGATACGGGCCGCGAAGCCGCAGTCCCATGCGTCCGCTTCCTCTTCGCTGCCGACGATCTCGAAGTCGAACCCCTCGACCCGTACGGTCCCCTCCGTGAGCGGCCGATTGGTGTCGACGGCAGGCTCCCGGAAATAGAACCGCAGCTTCGGTTGCGCCACGAGAACCCTCCCCGGCTTCGGCGCTCCGACAGCGGCGCCGCTGAACACCCCGGAATCTAGGCAGGGTCGGGCGGAAATTTCAAGCGATAGCGAAGGCCTCTCGGTTCTCCGGAGGCCAGGATCGAGCTCACTGCGACGGCGAAACGATCCGGTAGCGCCCCAGGCCAAAACTGGTCCCTTTACCCGCGTGGGCCAGATCGCAGAACCTTTTCATCAAATACATGCCCACTTTCCCGGCCGCGTTGTCTTTCCCTCGCTTCGCTTTCATTGAATCCTTCGGTTAGGACAACACAATTCTGTTGAAAGCTAAAGGTGATGTGCCTGTGTTTTTCGGTCCTTTGATTGCCGATCCATGTCTGGTTCGCGTGCACGGATTCTTTGCACGCGAAATCTCGATGTTGCAGGGCGAAAAGCCATCGCTTCGGTTCTCGCCGCCAGTGCAGCCATCGCAAACGAACATGGACCATCCGCAGCGTCAGCCATCAACAAAAGTTTCGACCCCATAACCGTAGCCCCAACGCCGCAAATTCTCCTCGTGAAGCCGTCTGACCTCCCCCAGGTGTTGCAGGTCAAAGGTAAAGATTCGACCCCTTTTGCGTCATGTGTACCCCTTTGTAGATGTTTACAAAGTCCTCGACGCTTTCGAGGGCGCCGGAAAGTAGACCTTTCGATATGGCCTTGTGCAGGTCAGCTTGCCTAGCAAGACGACGCTCTCGTGTTCTTCGAAGAACTTGCTGCGCGGCAAAGGCGTAGGCCGCGACGCCAGCCGCTGCGCTAAAGATCCCGAGTATGCGTTCGTCAAATAGTTGGGTGAGTGTGCTCACGCGTTCCCCAATGATCTCTAACTATTGAGTCAACTGTTCCGTATATTCCGGTTCATCGGGGATCGTCGGCCGCGGAGATCTTCCTGTAACCTCAGGGGCTTGTCAAGGAAATCTCCATGGCTCTACGCCGTTCATACACTGGTCCGTGTATTGCCGTTATACCTGCCGATTTGGGAGAGGCCGCCCAGGCTGTCCACCGGGCTGCGGACGCCCTTGCCACCCCGGTTTAAGACACGGGTGTAGATCATTGTGGTGCTCACGTCCTTGTGGCCAAGCAGCTCTTGGACGGTCCTGATGTCGTAGCCGTCTCCTAAGAGATGGGTCGCGAAGGAATGCCTCAACGTATGCGGGCCGGCTGGCTTCGCGATACCGGCCTTGCGCCTGGCTTCTTTGACGGCCTTCTGAAGCACCGACTCGTGGAGGTGATGGCGGCGCTTCTCTCCGTTCTGCCGGTCGGTGCAATGCGCTGATGCCGGAAACACCCACTGCCACCCCCATTCTTTCCCCCGTTGGGATACTTGCGCTCCAGGGCCAGGGCAGCCCCACCTACCCAGGCCTTGCCGCAAATCCTCCTCGTGAGGCCGTTTGACCTCGCGGAGGCGTTCTCGGTCAAAGGTAAAGATTCGACCTCCGCTTTCCCGGCGCCGGCCGCTCGCGACCGGTCGGCTGCATTAAGGCGTTAGCGAGCCACCCGCCTACGGCTCGTAAATTCCGGTTACGGCCTTCGCGAAATTGTCCCGAAGGTCTTTCTTCAGCGCTAGAGCATGGAGGTATCCCGCTGGTGCATGCACTGAGTCAACGATATCCAGCACAAAATGCCGAATGCTGATCTCGAATCGCTGTTCCGCATCGAGCGACAGGCCGGACGTGACGGCTTCATGTATCGGAGGACTTATTGGGACGATTCGTAAGTGATGTTGTCCGTCATCGTGCCAATATCCCCATGTTGTCTTCTTGCCCTTGAAATTTCTGACCGCTTTGGGCTGAGCAAGATGAACGATCTTGTGGCGAAAGATGCTCCACAGGAGCGAGCACTGGTCTTCTGAATAGTGCATGAACCGCCGTGCATACGCCTTTGCGCGGTCAGTTATCCCTTTCGATGAACTTGCGTCACCCGAGAGCAATGCTCCGAGCAGATCAACGGTCGAAAAGCAGTAAAGCAAAGCCGGAAACGCAGCCGTCGCGCCCTGTATGCAAACAGTAACGTCCCGCTGCAATGAGTCGGTTCGCTCGCGAAGAAAAGTGCGAGCAAACTGAAGCAGTTCATTTGTGTCTGCGAATATTGCCATAGGACCAACTTTGACAGGCTCGCTAACTATTGAGTCAACTGTTCTGTATATTCCGGTTCATCGGTGATCGTCGGCCGCGGAGATTTTCCTGTAACCTCATGGGCCTGTCAAGGAAATTTCCATGGCTCTACGCCGTTCATACACTGGTCCGTGTATTGCCGTTATACCTGCCGATTTGGGAGAGGC
>DATLYW010000004.1 GCA_035574315.1 Candidatus Zixiibacteriota bacterium | reverse complement strand
CTGCTGGCGAAGGGCCACCCGTTAAGCGCATTCACCAAACAGGACCATGCCACGCAAATGAATAAGTTTGAATCGCTGTTCGAGCGGGTATTCCGAGGCCACGTACCCGAGAAGTTGGCTGCCCGCTATCAGGCAGCGTTGGATGAATTCAGGGGCCACGGAAAGCTCCTCACCTAAACGGCAAGGTGGAACGGTCGCAGAAGACTGACGTTGAGGAGTTTTACGGCTCCGTGGATCTTCACCGGGGCGATCTGGGAGAGAAGCTCTCGGAATGGCAGCGCTATTACAACTGGGAACGGCCCCACGGCTCGCTAGGGGGTAAAACTCCTCTCGACAGATACGCGGAGCTTATGGATCGGACGCCGCTTTTGGAAGAGGTGGAGACGATGTACGATTCTGCCAAGGAGAGACTCCAAGTGCAGAACTACAACGTTGATTTAGCCCTTAAAGAGTTGAAACGATCAGGGTGAATCACACATTTCATCGTTTCATTCCTTCGGCACAAGGTCTCCTTCCTCGAACGGGATCGGCACGACCGTGCACCGGATCCGCTCCCCGTCCCCGGAGATTTTGACCCACTTCGGCAGGCCTTTTTCTCTGGAAGGGTAGTCCTCGCGGTAGTGCTGGCCGCGCGATTCCCGTCTCTCGAGCGCACTGCGAGTGACCATCTCTCCGACCCGAGCGAGGTTCCGGCACTCCAGCGCCTTGACCCAGCCCCGTTGATCGGTGGCTTTCACCCGCCGCATCTTCTCGTGCCAGATCTCCTCGAACCCCGCGATCCCCGCGCGCAGCCCCTTTTCGTTTCGCACCACGCCGGCCGATTCCCATGCGAGGTTCTTGATCTCGCGCTCGACTCCGTACGGATCGAGCCCCCCGTCGCCGCGGAAGCTTTCGATCCGGCTGAGCTCGTCGGCCACTTCGGACGGGTCGACCCGACCCGGCTCGCTCCCGGCGGCGAAGAGCGCCGCGGATTTTCCGGAGCGGGCTCCGAGGACCATGCAGCTGGCAATTGCATTGCCCGACAGCCGGTTCGATCCGTGCATGCCCGTAGCCGACTCCCCAGCGGCGAACAACCCCGGCACCCGGGACTCGCAGCGCTCGTTGACGAAAATGCCGCCGAGAAAAGTATGAAGGGCGGGGACCCACTCGAACCGGTCTCTCCGACAATCAATGCCCGCCGCGGAAAGTTTCGGCGCGTACTCGTACTGGATCTCTTCGTCCCACTTTTCGTCCGGAATGAACGAAGGATCGATGGATACCGGGCCGTGTCCCGCAAGCATCTCCTTGTAGGCCGCCTGCACCAGGATCGCGCGGGTCGTGCCTTCCAGCCTTTCCGGATCGTACTTCTCGAGAAACCGCTCCCCGGCCGCGTTCAGGAACCGGCCGCCCTTGCTGGTGAACGGGGAGAGGCCCGCCATCGGGATCGTGATTCCCTTCGGCGCGGGGATCAGCGTGAACTCGAGGAACTCGAGGTTGGCGAGCTCCGCGCCGGCATCGAAAGCCGCGACATAGGCGTCACCGGTGGTCTGAAAGTTGGCGCTCGTGTATTTCTGGAGCGCGACGGCGCTTCCGGCCGCCAGGATGACGGCCCGGGCCTCGTACAGGCGGGTCTCGCCGGTCTGGACGTTGACCCCCAGCGCGCCCGTCACCCGCCCGCGGTCCGTAAAAAGCCTGGTGATCATCGTCCACTGGTGGACCGCCACCTCACGGTTGAACACTTCCTTCCGGAGCATGCCCATGACCCTGACGCTGCCGCCGATCGGCGGAACGCTGCGAGCGAACGAACTCCCGAGCCTCTTTTCCTGGTAGAACTTCCCGTCGGCCGTTTTCTTGAAACGGAGGCCGATCTCTTCCAGCTCGATAATGCGATCGGTGATCTCGGAAACCACCGCGCGGACGATCTTCTGGTGCGGGATGTAATCGCCGCCGATGATCGTGTCGCGGAAGTGGGCTTCCTTGCTGTCGCGCGGATCGGCATGAGCGAAGGCCGCCTGCGGCACGCCGCCCGACGTCGGGCTTGAGCCACTCCTGCCGAGCCTGCCCTTGTCGACGAGTACGACGTCGACGCCCCGTTTCGAGGCTTCGAGCGCCGCCATGCAGGCGGCCAAGCCGCCGCCGACGATCAGCACGTCGCACCTGCAGGTCTGTCCAGGCGAGATCACGGAAGCGCCTCCTTGGCGTCGGCCCTGCGTGCCGTGAGCACGACCTGGATCGCGTCCTCGGGGCACACCAGCTCGCACAGGAAGCAGTTCACGCAGTGCTTGTTGCCGAACGGAAACACCTTGTCCTTTTTCTCGTTGAAGCGAAACACGTCGGCGCCGCAGTCGTACACGCAAATGCCGCAACCGTCGCACTTGTTCTGGTCCACTCTGACAGGCAAAGGATCCTCCCTGCGCGCTACGAGCGGCCGATCGCCCGCCAGACCTTCTCCGGCGTGAGCGGCAGCTCCGTCAGGCGCACGCCGATCGCGTCGTGCAGCGCGTTGGCGATCGCCGAAGGCACGGTCAGGAGCCCGCTCTCGCCCATGCCTTTGGCGCCCTGCGGGCCGGGGCCGTTGCCGTTCTCGATCAGGACGGCCGCTACCTCATCGGGGAGGTCTTCCACTTGCGGCACGCGGTAGTTGATGAAGCCCGGGTTCAGCATCGTCCCGTTTTCGTAAAGGGTCTCCTCGAACAGCGCCTGGCCAATCCCCTGCATCATCGCGCCGATCTCCTGCGAGTGACACTGTTGCGGGTTGATGGCCTTCCCGACGTCGGCGATCGTGACGAATTTCAGTATCTTTATCCCGCCCGTGTCGCGATCCACCCTGATCTTCGCCGCCCCCCAGCTCACTTCCCAGAACGGCGCCCGGGCTCCCATCAAGATGCCGGGGTCCCGGACGCTTTCGTAGCGTCCCTCGCCGATCAGCTTTCCGGAACCGCCCTCCAGATGGCGGACGATGTCCCGCAGCGGGACCGCGATCTCCCCCGCGCGAACCACACCGTCTTTCATCTTCAGATCCGCCAGGGCGAGCCCGGTCAGGCCGGCGGCGCCAGCGAGGATCCGGGCCTTGACCGCCCGCGCGGCCCGCTGCACCGCGAGCCCCATCACGGTCGTGCCGCTGCTCGCGTACGTGCCGAAGTCGAGCGGGGTGGTCGCGGTGTCCAGCGGCGCGAGCTCGATCTGCTCGGGAGCGATCCCCAGCTCGTGGGCGGCGATTTTTCTCAGCGCCGTGCTCGAGCCCTGGCCGATCTCGACCGTGCCCGAAAAGAGCGTGACCCCGCCGTCAGCGTCGATCTCGATCCGCGCCTCGGAGATCTTGTAGTTCCCGCCGCCGTCCTTGAGAGCGCAACTCACACCGATCCCGCAATCGGGCTCGAGCGGCTTGCCCCAGCCTATCTCCTCGGCCAGCCGCCGAAGTCCGGCCTTCATGTCGCAATCGACCGGGGTGTCCCCGGGCACGAATTCGTCGCCGTTCTCCACGAGGTTCTTCAGCCGGAACTCCACCGGGTCCCAGCCCATCTCGCGGGCGATCATGTCCATCTGCGACTCGTAGGCCCACACCACCTGCGGCGTTCCCATCCCGCGGAAGGCGCCCGCGGGTACCGTATTGGTATAGACCGTATAGCCGTCCGATTGAATATGCGGAATACGGTAGGGGCCGTGCACGCGATACGCGGCCTTCTGGGTGACCCGCGGTCCGGCGTCCGAATAGGCGCCGCTGTCGACGTGAATCACCGACCTGCGGGCGATCAGGTATCCATCACGGCTGACGCCGGTCCGGATGCGGATTCGCATCGCCGGCTTGCTCACTGTGCGGAAGGTGTCTTCGGCGTTGAGCGCGATGAATACCGGCCGGCCGGCCTTGCGGGAAAGGGCCGCCGCCAGCGGCTCGAGCTTGGTGTGGTTCTTGTTCCCGTACGCGCCGCCGACGAACGGGACGATGAGCCGCACGCGGTCCTTCGCGATCCCGAACATCTCTGCCACTTCCTGCCGCACCAGGAAGGGATGTTGCGTCGAGCTCCAGATCGTGAGGCCGTCGTCCCGCCACTCCGCCAGCGTCAGCTGCGGCTCGAGCGAGCAGTGGGCGACCTTCGAGAACGAAAACGTGTGCTCGAACACCCGGTGGGAATCCGCAAAGCCCTTCTCCACGTCGCCCTTGCTCCAGCCGAAATGAAAACTCACGTTGCGGTGCTTTCTGGCCTCTTCGTCGACTTCGGGATAACCGGGAAAGCGCTCGCCGTGCTCGGCGGTCGAATCGTGCAGTTTCGGCGCCGTGTCGGCGAGCGCCTCATCGATCGAAAGCACGGCCGGAAACTCTTCGTAGCTTACCCGAATCAGAGCCAGGGCCTCTGAGGCGATCGCCTCGCTGGTGGCCGCGACGGCGGCGACCGGATCGCCCTCGTAACGGACTTTGTCGAGGGCGAGGATCGCCTGGTCCTTCACTAGCGGGCCGTAGTAGGGATTGATGTCCGTGAGGTCGTCGCGGGTGAGAACTGCCACCACCCCCGGGAGTTTTTCCGCCGCCGTGACGTCGATCTCTTTGATCGCCGCGTGGGGCAGGGGGCTCCGAAGAATCCTGGCGTAGAGCATCCCGGGTCGAGCCAGGTCCGCGGTGTAGATCGGCTCGCCACGGACCTTCGGCGCTCCGTCGAAGCGCCGCCCGTGCGGCGGGGGATCGGTTGCGTTGCCTTTGATCAGCCGCGCGGCCCGTTTCACCGCGGCGATGATGCTCACGTAGCCGGTGCAGCGACAGATGTTGCCGCCAAGACAGGCTTTGATTTCGTCGTCGGTCGGGTCGGGATTCTCGTTCAGGAGGGCATGGGTCGTAAGGATCATGCCTGGCGTGCAGTAGCCGCACTCGAACCCGCCTTCGTCCCAGAACGCCTGCTGGATCGGATGCAGCGCCTCGCCCCGGGCCAAGCCCTCGATCGTCGTGATCGATTTCCCGTCGATCTCGAAGGCCGGGGTGACGCAGGAGCTAACAGGCCTCCCGTTCACCAGCACCGTGCACGCGCCGCAGATCTGGACGTCGCAGCCCTTCCGGGTTCCCTTGAGACCGAGGCGATCGCGCAGGAACTCCGCCAGCAGCAGCTCCGCCTCGACCGTGGCTTCGTGCGCGGTTCCGTTCAGGTGAAACCGGATGGTCTTTTCTGCGAAAGAAGCGCTCAAGCCGATTACTTGCCGGGCAGGATGATGCTTTTCAGCTTCGCCAGCGTGCCCGGCGGTATCGCCTTCATCTGACTGACCGTCTTCGCGATCTCCTCGCCGCTCACCGGATCGATGTCGAGGCGGATCTTTTTGGCCTCGGCCAGGAACTCGGGATCGTTCATCGTTTTTTCGAATGCCTGCTGCAGCGTCCGGACGCGGTCCTTCGGCGTTCCCGGGGGTAGCACGTAGAGCCGGTTGATGGTTCCGCCCACGTCGTGGACCACGAGCTTGAACAGGTCGCGCCCTTCCTGCGACTTGATCTGGTCGATCGCCAGCGGGACTTTGGGATGATCGGGGTGCGGTTTCTGGGAAGCTTGCAGCACGACCGTCGCGTCCTTCCTTTCGATGACGTTCCGCCAAGAGGTCTTCGTTCCTTCCCAGCTCGAGCAGAAACCGGCGACCTCGCCGCCCTCGGCGGCGATGCGCACGTCGGCGACCCCTTTGTAGCCTTCGATGAGCTGGATCGGCAGATCGGTGTACTCCATCAGCAGCCGCGGGATGTCCGAAGTCGTCGATCCCGCCGCCTCGGCGCCGATCTTCACTGGGGTTTTCGACTCCCGCCACTTGCTCAGGTCGGTGATCCCGCTTTTCCGCGTGGTGACGCACGCGTTGTTGATGCGGACCGGCGCGCCGATGTATTCGAACTTCGCCGCGTCGAACGCGATCCCCTTGGCGCCGAGGAGCTGCTGCAGAATGAGGCCGCCGATCCAGTTGCCGATCGTGAGCCCGTCGGGCTTCGCCTGGTTGTAGACATGGTTCGCGGCGATCATGCTCCCGGCGCCGGTCATGTTTTCGACGATGACCGAGGGATTTCCGGGGACGTGCTTGCCCAGGTGCCGGCCGATCGTCCGCGAGTAGGCGTCGAAGCCGCCGCCAGCCGAAAACCCGACGATGACGCGGATGGTCTTACCCGCGAAGAAACCGTCCTGCGCGAATGCGACCCCGGCCCAGCCGAGTAGCGCGACCGATAAAGAAAACGCGGGAAATCTGGAAGCTCTCCCCATCGTTGCCCCCTTCTCTGGATGTGCGGCCACCATACTGGCATCGGAAGGCTCAGTCAACGCGGCCGCAAAAGGACGTGCTCGTGGGAGGAACCGCAAAGCGCATGGCGCATAGAGCAAGGCGCTGTACGGCCCCGGATTTTTTTAAATCTCCCTTTTCCTCCGAAGCGCACCTTGGCACTGTCCGGCACATGTTATTATGCAGCCTCCTGTAATGCGACCCCATTCCCGTAGCACCTGCGCCGGGGAGCGATAACCATGCCGCTCAATCAGCCAGCGCTCGTTATAGGTCATCAGTCACTCGTACAAGCCGATGCGCAGCTCCTCGACAGTTCTGCGGCGTTCCCCCGCCCCAGGATTTCTTTGGACACCTGATTGGGAGAAATGTTAGGGAGAAAAACCCAGGAGGTGTCCATGTTGAAAAGACAAGTGCAACGAGGTCGATTTTCTGCTCGCCGGAAGTTGGAAGCTGTGCTTCGGTTGCTGCGGGGTGAGGATCTCGATGGGCTCTCCCGAGAGCTGGGGATAACGGCGGCTAGCCTTTCGGAGTGGCGGCAGAGATTTCTTTCAGCGGGCTCTGCGGGTCTAAAGATCCGCGAGAGGGATGCTCGGGACGATGAGATCAGTCGGCTTAAGGGTCTGATTGGTGAGATCACGATGCGCAACGAGCTTTTGCGGGAGGCCAATAGGAGGTTGGCCGATGGACTCCCTTTGGGGTTGAGGAGGTCGAGGCGATGA
>DATLYW010000003.1 GCA_035574315.1 Candidatus Zixiibacteriota bacterium | reverse complement strand
CGCCGAGCCGATCCAAGGGGTCGGGGGCTACATCACGCCGCCCAAGGAGTACTTCGCCGAGCTGGTCTCCATCCTCAGGAAGTATGGCGGGTTGTTCATCTGCGACGAGGTCCAGACCGGGTGGGGGCGGACCGGAAAGATGTTCGGGATCGAGCAGTGGGGCGTTGAGCCCGACATCATGACGTTCGCCAAGGGAATGGCGAACGGCGTCCCGATCGGGGCGACGGTTGCGACCCCGGAAGTCGCCGACAGCCTGCAGGGCCTTTCGATCTCCACCTTCGGCGGCAATCCGGTGACGGCGGTGGCGGCGCTCGCGACGATTCAGGTCATCGAGGAGGAAAATCTGGTCGAGAACGCGCGCGTGATGGGCCGCAGGCTGCGCGAGGGGCTCGAAGCGCTGCGGGAGAAGTATCCGGTCATCGGCGACGTTCGCGGCATGGGGCTCATGCAGGCGCTCGAGCTCGTCGGCGAGAGCAAGAGACCCGACACCGAAGCGATCGCGCGGCTGTTCGAAGCCACGAAGAAGAACGGCCTGCTGATCGGGAAGGGCGGGTTGTACGGCAACTGCGTGCGGATCGCTCCGCCGCTGAACGTGACCGGAGATCAAATCGACCATGCGCTGGCGGTACTGGACCGCTCGTTCGCCCAGCTCGGGCAGTGAGCCGGCGGGCGGCGCGTCCGGCGCGCGCTCTCGCGGGCAGGGTGCTTCGCCCGTAAGACGGATCGGCTCATGAGCACGGCCAAGCGCAGGCTGATCGGCGCGGTCCCGGTGATCCTGGGCATCTCGTTCCTGGTTTTTCTCCTGATGCACATCGCGCCCGGGGACCCGGTGACGCTGTTGCTGGGTGACGACGCGACCCCGGAGGACGTCGCGCGCACGCGCCACGAATGGGGCCTCGACCGGCCGATCGCGGTGCAGTATTTCGATTTCCTGGCACGCGCGGTCACCGGCGACTTCGGCATGTCGCTGAAGTTCAACGAACGGGTGACCAAGCTCGTCTGGGAGCGGCTGCCGGCGACGGTCGAGCTGGCTCTGGCCAGCCTCGCGGTGGCGATCATGATCGCGGTGCCGCTCGGCGTCTATTCGGCGATCAAGCACAACTCGCTCATGGACCACGCCGGCATGAGCCTGGCGTTGATCGGGGTGTCGCTGCCGAACTTCTGGCTCGGCATCATGCTCATCTATTTCCTCGGAGGCCAGCTGAACCTGCTCCCGGTGGCGGGGCGCATCGAGTACGGGATCGAGGTTCGGCCTATCACGCGCCTGCTCCTGGTGGACAGCCTCCTCACGTGGAACGTGCCGGCGTTCTGGAGCGCGCTCCAGCACCTGGCGATGCCGGCGTTCACCCTGGGAACCAGCCTGGCGGGGATCGTCACCCGGATCGCCCGCTCCAGTGTGCTCGAGGTCATGCGTCAGGACTTCATCACCACGGCGCGGGCGAAGGGGTTGAGCGAACGGGTGGTCATCTGGCGCCACATGCTGCGCAACGCGCTGATCACGATCGTGACGATTCTGGGGCTGCAGCTCGGGGCCCTGCTGAGCGGCTCGGTGATCACCGAGACGGTCTTTTCGTTTCCGGGCATCGGGGACCTCCTGATTCAATCGATCTCGGCGCGCGACTACAAGCTCACCCAGGTTCTGATCCTGTTTTTCGCGGTGATGTACTTCGTGGTCAATCTGCTGGTCGACCTGCTCTACAGGTGGATTGACCCGAGGATCAAGCTCTGATGGCGTTGCGCTACCTCAAGCTCTGGGTCGGAGGCGCGATCGTCGGTCTGCTGCTCGTCGGCGGGATCGCCGCGCCGTTGCTCGCGCCGTACGACCCGCAGACGCAAACCCTCGAGGACCGGTTGCGGCCGCCCCGGTGGGCGGAAAACGGCTCCCCGGCCTACATTCTCGGCACCGACAATCTCGGGAGGGACATTCTCAGCCGGATCATCTACGGGTCCCGGATCTCCCTGCTGGTCGGTTCGGCCACAGTGGTGCTGGCGGGCGTGATCGGGTGCGCTCTCGGAGCACTCGCGGGCTATTTCGGCAGGACCGTCGACGAGCTGGTCAGCAAGCTCACGGAAATCTTTCTGGCTTTTCCATTTCTGTTGATCGCCATCGCCATCATGGCGTTTCTCGGCCAGGGAGTCTGGAATCTCGTCACGGCGCTCATGCTCAGCCGCTGGGTCCAGTATTGCCGGGTCGTGCGCGGCGAAGTGCTGTCCCTGAAGGAACGGGACTTCGTGACCGCAGCAAAGGCCCTCGGAGGCGGGAATCTCTACATCCTGTTCAGGCACGTCCTGCCGAACACCGTGGCGAGCGTCACGGTCATCGCGACCTTCGCGATGGCCGTCGTCATCATCTCCGAGGCGAGCCTGAGCTTCCTCGGCCTTGGAGTCCCGGCGCACATTCCCACGTGGGGCTCGATGCTGAGCGAGGGCCGCAGCTACATCAACCGCGCGCCCTGGCTCACGATCTTTCCGGGGCTGGCGATCTTCATCACGGTTTTCGGTATCAATTTGCTGGGCGACGGCCTGAGAGACATTTTCGATCCGAAGCTGAGGAGGCAGGCATAGGAGGAACCGTCAAGGAGGCTTTATGAGACCGCGGAGAACCGCATTGACCCGGCGGCAGTTTCTCAAAACGAGCGCCGCGGCCGGCCTGAGCGTGATCGCGGCGCCGTACATCTCCCGGGACGCGTTCGCCGCGTCGCGGGAACGGGTAACGATCTACCACTCCAGCGTCGCCGATTCCCTCAATCCCTACAATCACAGCTCGAGCCCGATCTACGGCAACTGGCAGCACGTCATCGAACCGCTGGTCGAACTGGATTACAAGAAGCAGGAATACGTCGGCATCCTCGCGGAGTCGTGGGAGTTCCAGGGCAAGCGGTGGGTGTTCAAATTGAAAAAGGGGATCAAGTTCCACAACGGAGCGCCGCTGACCTCGAAGGACGTGGCGTTTTCGATCCAGCGGATAAGGACCGATAAAGCCAGCCTGCAAGGGCCGAACTTCAAGGACGTCACGGAGATCCAGACGCCCGACGACCACACCGTGATCTTCGTGATGAAGCAGCCGAACGCGGTTTTTCTCGACCGGCTGGAGAACCGGTTCATTCTGAGCAAGGCGGCGGCGGACAAGTACGGCGAGGCCATGGATCAGCATCCGATCGGGACCGGCCCGTACCGCTTCGTGAGCTATCAGCGGGGCGGCAACATGGTGTTCACGCGGAACGACGATTACTGGGGCGGGAAGGCCGAGATCAAGGAAGTGGTCTTTCGCAAGGTGACCGAGGAGGCGTCGCGCCTGGCGGCGCTCGAGGCGGGCCAGGCGGACTTCATCAACAACGTGCCCGTGCACGAGGTGCCGCGCCTCAGGCGGCACCCGCGCGTCCGGGTGGACCAGATCGAAGGCTTACGGATGTTTTTCCTGGCGATGAACGCAGCCCACAAACCCTTCGACAACAAGCTGGTGCGCCAGGCGGTGAATTACTGCGTCGACGCGCAGGCGATCGTGAAGAACATCTTCGACGGCATCGGCTATCCCCTCAACGGCCCGGTCGGCGCCAACGTCATCGGCGCCGATCCCAAGCTCAGGCGCTACCCCTACGATCCCAAGCGGGCCCGGGAGCTGCTCCGGCAGGCCGGGTTCCCCGATGGTTGCGACGTGCAGCTCTACTATTCCTCGGGACGGTATCCGAAGGACCGGGAAGTTTGTCAGGTGGTCGCGGCGCAGATGGTCAAGGGCGGATTCCGCGTGGAGCTGATCTCGCAGGAATGGGCGCTGTTCTGGGGCAAGGACGGCGTCAACGGCGGCAAGCTCCCGTTTTACTACATCGGGCGCGGCTCGCTGACGGACGCCGACACCCTCTACGACCAGTATTTCCGAACCGGCACGACGAAGCGCGCCAACTACAGCAATCCCGAGCTCGATAAATTAATCGACGAGGAGAAAAGAACAGCCGATCAGAAAAAGAGAATCGCGCTGCTCCAGCAGGCGGGCAAGATCCTGATGGAAGACGCGGCCTTCGTGCCGCTCTACAACCTCGCGGACATTTACGGCCTGGCACGGAATCTCCACTGGAAAATGCGGCCGGATGAAAAAGTTCTCGCCTACGACATGAGCATCAAGTAGCCAATTCGTTCACCGAGGAGGAACGCCATGGGTTTGCAGGACGAGGGGGTGAGTCGCAGGAAGTTCTTGAAGTGGAGCGCCGGAGCCGGGGCCGCGGCCCTGGCGGGCGCGATCCCGGGGGCCCGGGTTTTTGCGGCTTCGAAGGATCGTCTGACGATCCTCAGCAGCATCGGCCTGGACAGCCTCAATCCCTACGCCATCAGCGCCAGCCCGCACTACGGAATCTGGCAGCACATGATCGAGCCGCTGGTTGAGGTCAATTACGCGCGCAAGGAATACTACGGGGTCCTGGCCGAGTCGTGGGAATTCCAGGGGAAAAAGTGGGTCTTCCGCCTGCGCAAGGGGGTGCGCTTTCACGACGGCAGCCCGTTCACCGCCAAAGACGTCGTCTATTCCGTCCACCGGATCAGGACCGACAAGCGCAGCCTTCAGGCCTCGAACTTCGCCGATGTGACCGAGGTGCAGGCGCCCGACGACCATACCGTGGTTTTCACGACCCGAGAGCCGAGCGCCGTGCTCCTCGACCGGCTGTACAACCGTTTCATGATCAGCAAGGCCGCCGCCGACAAATACGGCGACCAGGCCGACCAGCACCCGATCGGAACCGGGCCGTACAAGTTCGTGAGCTGGCAGCGCGACGGCAACCTGGTCCTTACGCGCAACGAGGACTACTGGGGCCGCAAGCCGGACATCAAGGAGATCGTCCTGAGACGGGTGAAGGAAGACGCGGGTCGGGTTGCCGGGTTGCTCGCCGGCCAGGGGGACGTGATCAACAACGTGCCGGTCGAGGAGCTTTCGCGGCTGGAAAACCATCCCCGGGTGCGGGCCGAAAAGGTGGAAGGGCTGCGGATGTACTTCCTCGCGATGAACGTCACGCACAAGCCGTTCGACAACAAGGCGGTCCGGCAGGCGTTCAACTACGCCGTCGACCCGTCGGCGATCATCAAGCACGTATACGAAGGAAACGGCTACGTGATGAACGGTCCCCTCGGCGCCAACGTGATCGGCTACGATCCCAAGATCAGGCGCTATCCTCACGATCCAAAGAAGGCGAGGGAGCTCCTGGCCGCGGCCGGCTACGGCAGCGGGCTCGAGGTCAAGCTCTATTTCTCGCCCGACCGCTATCCGAAAGCGCGCGAGGTATGCCAGGTGATCGCCGATCAGCTCGGCAAAGCCGGGGTGAAGGTCGAGCTGGTCTCGCAGGAATTCGTGATCTTCTGGGGGAAGGAGGGCGTGAACGGCGGCAAGCTACCCTTCTACTACGTCGGACGGCCGGCGATCGACGCCGACACGGTCTTCGACCAGTATTACCGCTCCGGGGTCACCCGACGGGTCCAGTACAAGAACCCCGAGTTCGACCGGCTCATCGACGAGGAGCAGAAAACCGGAGATCCGAAAAAACGGGTGGCGCTCTTGCAGCAGGCGGGGCGGATCCTCATGGAGGACGTTCCTCTGGTGCCGCTGTACACTCTCGCCGAGATCTACGGCGTGGCGCGCAACGTCGTCTGGCGGCCGCGGCCCGACGAGAAGGTGCTCGCCGCCGACATGAGGATCCGGGCCTGACCCGGACGGCGGCGGATCAAGCCTGATACTTGATCTCGCCGCCGACGACCGTCATCTCGACTTTCAGGTCCTTGATCCGCTCCGGTTGAATTTCGAAGGGGTCCTCGGCGAGGACCGCGATATCGGCCAGCTTGCCGACGTCCAGCGTTCCCTTGTCGTTTTCCTCGAAGCCCGCGTAGGCTGCCGTGGTGGTGTGCATGGCGAAGGCCTCGGCGACGCTGATTCGCTCCTCCGGCACCCAGACCTCGCCCCAGCGCATCCTGCGGGAGACACATGCGGCGATGTCGCGGAGCGGGTCCACGGGCCAGTAGCCGGGCGAGTCGGAGCCGCCGGCGATGATCACGCCGTTTCGCAACAGCGTGCGGAACGGGAATGCCTTGGTGAGCCGCTTCTCGCCGACGCAGTCGAGGATCGCGTCGCCGACGTAGTAGCCGATGGCGATGTTCGGGATGGCGATGATGCCCCAACGCGTCATCCGTTGCATGCGTTCAGGGGTGCTCAGCCAGTTGCCCATGTGCTCGATCCGGTGGCGGTGGTCCCGGCGCGGCGAGTGGCGCAGAGCGTTTTCGTAGGCATCGAGCGCCATGTCGAAGGCCCTGTCGCCGATTGCGTGGACGCAACAGCGCAAGCCCGCCTCGTGGCACTTGCGGACGGTGTCGTTCAGCTCATCCTGCTCGATGCGAATGATGCCGTGATTGTGAGGATCGTCTTCGTACGGCTCGTAGAAGCAGGCGTTGCGGCCGGTGATGCCGCCGTCGATGCTCATCTTGACCCCGCCGATTCTCAGCCATTCGTTGCCGAACCCCGGCAGCAGCCCGAGCTCGATCAGGCTGCTCGAGCCGATATGGGACTCGATCACGCGCGGGAGCAGGCTGACCCGCGCGTGCAACCGTCCTTCCCGGTAGATCTCCTGATAGGCGCGCACCGGCTCTCCCGAGCGCACGATATCGTGCACGGTCGTCACGCCGCGTTCCAGACACTGGCCGAGCGCGAACACGATGCCGTCCTTCAGCTGGAGGTAGTTGAACTCGGGCGCGACCTTCTTGACGATCAGCTGAGCCCGCTCGTGGAGCTCGCCGGTCGGCTCGCCCGTTTGCGGGTCACGGCGGATCGCGCCGCCGGGAGGATCGGCTGTGTCGCCCGTGATCCCGGCAGCGGCCAGGGCCCTGGTGTTGCACACCGTGATGTGGGCGCCGAAGGAGATCGAGACCGGATGATCCGGGACGGCCCGGTCGAGGTCGTGGCGGTCCGGAAAGCGCTTCTCCTTCAAGCGAAAGTCCTGCATCGGGCTCCCGTGCGCCACGATCCACGATCCCGCGGGAGCCTCGGCCGCCCGTCGCGCGAGGCGCTCCAGGATATCGGCGACGGTATGCACGTCGGTGTAGAAGTCCCGGCAGTCGACCAGCTCCATTTCCGCGGTTCCTTTTTCCGAGAGATGGACGTGCGCGTCGGTCAACCCGGGAATCGCCGTGCGCCCCCGGAGATCCACCTCCCGGGTGCCGGGCCCGGCGAGCCGGCGAATCTCGTCGGAGCCGCCGGTGGCGACGATCCGCGAGCCGGTGCAGGCGAGCGCCTCGAAGACGGCTCCGTCGCCGGCCAGACTGCGAATTTTGCCGTTGAACAGGATCAGGTCCGGATGGGGGGAAGCTCGAAGCTTCATGAGGTGCGGTCCTCCTTGCTCCATGCAAACACATAGGCTATAGGTCCCTTCGTCGCTCCGAGTCAACAGTTCACGGAGGCGGTATGGCGAAGCAACCTTTCCGGTGGCCGAACGACGCGCGCGTCGCGTTCGTCCTCGGCATCGCCTTCGAGGCGTGGGACCGTACCAAACCGACCCGGGGGCGCGGCCTGCAGCGGGGCTCGCTTCCGGCCAACGCGGTCTGCAAGCGGGATTACTCGACCGAAACCTTCCGCGAGTTCGGCGCGAAGGTGGGGCTGCGGCGCTTGCTGGAGATATGCGAGCGCTACGAGATCCGGGCGAGCATGCCGATCAACGGCCTGACGTGCGAGTACTATCCGGAGCTGGTCAGGGAAGCGCATCGGCGCGGGCACGAGATGGTCGCCCACGGCTGGGATCAGGGGGAGTATCTCTACATGCTGACTCGCGAGCAGGAGCGCGAGAACATCCGCAGGACGGTGGAAAAGATCAGGGAAACCACGGGGGAGATGCCGACCGGCTGGTCGTCTCCCGGCGTGCGCTCGACCGACCACACCCTGGAGCTCAACGCCGAGGCGGGCCTGCTCTACAACTGCGACTATCACGACGACGAAATGCCCTACCCGATCCACGTCGGCGGCAGGCTGCTCATCATGATCCCGCACCAGTACACGATCAACGACCACCGCATCGAGGAGCACGGGACGCGTCACGACTTCTTCGAGAAATTCAAGGACGAGTTCGACTACCGCTACCGGATCGGCGACCGGAATCCGACGATGATGAACGTCATCACCCACGCCTACCTGAGCGGGCGGATTCCTCTGATTGATACCTTCGAGCAGATCCTCCGTTACGCCAGAAGCCACCGCGACGTGTGGTTCGCGCGGCGCGGTGATGTCGCCGCGTGGGCGCGAAAGTACTACACCGAGGCCTGAAAGGATCCTCGACGGCCGGGAATCGCCGGCCGCCCGAGCAGGAACTCAGCGCGGCTCGAAGTAGCCGGACCGGTGAGCCCAGAGCCACAGGTAAGCGATCTTCTCGTTGTGCAGCTCGGCGTACCCGACGTGGCCGTACCTCGGAATCAAGACGACGTGCGCGCCGCGGGTTTTCGCCGCGTACTTCTCGCCCATGAACATCTCCCTCTTGTGCTCCAGGCGGTCTCCCTTGACCCAATGGCCCTTGTCGTTCTCGCCGACCGCGAGGAGAACCCGGATGGTGCGCAGCCAGTCCGGATCGGGCTCCTGGAGGTGGTCGAAATACTCCTCGCGCGGCAGGCCGGTTCTTTTCGGATACTCTTCGAGGATCCCGACCGCCGCGTTATGCTGGTTGTCGCAAAGACTGGTCTTCATCTGGGAACGCAGCGGGCTCACCAGCCGGATGTAATCGTCCGCGCCGCCCCACGGGGTGAGATCGGGAGGATCGACGTAGCCTGACTCGCGGAACGAGTCGGGCGAGCGCCTGGAGACATGGTCGAGCGGCTTTTCGACGTACTTTTCCGCTCCCGTTCGGTTTCTCCATTCCAGACGCCACCCGTCGGGCCCCCCGCTACCGAAGCCGACGAGGCCGATGACCCGCGCCCGCCTGAGAAATCTCTGGAGATGGGCCGCCATCGGCCCGCCGGTCGAATGGCCGAACGCGAGGATTTCGCAGCCGGCGAGATGGCGGTCGGCGAGGCTGGCCGCACCTTGGAGAATCGTGTTGAACGTGCATTTGAGGTTGCGGTCGAGGATTTCCTCGACCGGGAGCTCGCGGTCGAGCAGGTAGACCGGCATTCTTTCGGAGACGGGGACCTTCCATACGCCGCCGGGAGGGTAGTGGCCGGGATAAGTGAGCGCCAGCACCTTGAAGCCTTGCGCCGCGACCACGCGCGCCAGCCCGGGCCGTCCGTCCGGCGTGAGATCCATGATCTTCTCGCTTCCCGCACCGCCGTGAAAGAAGACGAAAGCCCGCCCGGGATCACGGTCTTTCGCCGGGAGATAGAGCGTCCCGTGGATGTCCCAGTCGTAGCCGTTACGCCGGTAGCGGGCGGTCGCTTCCTGCATCCGGAAATCGCCGCTCTCGTACGGCGCTTCCAGAGCGAGCCACTGCTCCCACGTGAACCGGAGCAACAGCTCCTCGGACTCAAGGCCGCGAAGAAGGAAATCGGCGACTTCGGACGGCCGGATCATTGCGGGTTTCCTCCGGTCGAGTCCCGCAGGACGTAGTTGTCGAGATACCACCGCGCGATCTCGCCCTTGGTGCAGAACCACACGTCGCTGAAGCTCTTGGCGTAGGCGATGCATTCCTCGAAGACGCCGATGATATGGGGTCTTCCGCCGATGTGGGCGTGAACGAGCGCGTCGATCAGCTTCGGCGATCCCGTCTCGCCCTCGGCGTACAGGCGGTCGAAGGCGGTCTTGAAGCTTTCGAAATAATAGCGCGGGGGGTTCTTCGGCTGGAAGATCATGGAATGGTCGTTGGCGTAATCCAGGCGGGGCATGACGACCAGAGGTTTGCCGCGGATCAACCGGTGCTCGGGAACATCCGGGCCGGGGAGATCGCCGGTCCAGTGAATCCCCGCCTCGACGAGGTGATCGAAGGTGTGTTCGTTGATGCGGTGCCCCGGACTGACCCAGCCCACCGGGCGGCAGCCGGTGACCGCCGCAATGGTTTCCAGCGTCCGATGGATGACTTCCCTTTCCTCGGCCGGCTCGAGCGAGGTGAGATAGATGTCGTTCGCCCAGCCGTGGCCGACCAGCTCATGACCGCCGCGCGCAAGCTCGCGGGCGGCGTCCGGATATTTTTCGGCGGCGAGGCCGTTGGTGTCGATCGTTCCCTTGACACCGTGGCGGCCGAGTGTTTCGAGGATGCGCCAGATGCCCGCCTTGCCGCCGTACTCACCGTAGGCGAGGGAGGCATAGTCCGGCCGGTCGCCCCCGCGGCGGTACTGCGAGTGGTGGATGAACGATTCGAAGGCGACGAAGAAGCTCACGGCAATCTTGGCATTGCCGGGCCAGCGGATCGGTGCGGGTCTCATTCTCGCCTGCCCTGGGATGATTCCTGCCGTGCCGGGACGGCGGCGAGGATAGTACCAGTGGGCGCTGCGGGGCGTCAACCGAAGAGGCGAGTTGCGGAAGTGATCGGCCGCTTTACGCCGAAGCGGGACAGCGGCCGGTGGCGAGATGGGCGTCGAAGTCCGCGTGAAACAGCCTGAGCGCGCTCTCGATGGGCGGGCCCGGCATGGCGATCAGGTTGCAAAAGCCCTTGCCCTTGTTGAACGCGATCACCTTGCCGAACTGATCGAGGATCGCGGCTCCGCCCTGTCCCTGTTGTACCTTCTTGAGCAGCGCCGTGAGGGTGTTGGTCTCCATCCGGCAGGCCGGGCACTGCCCGCACGATTCGGCGGTAAAGAACTCCGAGACCTTCAGAACCTCCTCGACCATGCAGGCGTCCTCGGGCACCAGATGGACGACGCCGCACCCCAGGCTGGAGCCGGCCTCGCGCATCGAACCTGGGTCCAGCGGCGTGTCGATTTTTTCCGCCGGAAGATAGGCCGAAGAGGGAGCGGCGGGCATGATCGCTTTGAGCTTCTTTCCTCCCCTGACGCCGCCGCCGCACTCTTCGATGAGGTAGCGCAGCGGGGTGCCGAACGGAAGCTCGTAGATTCCGGGCCGATTGACGTCGTCGTTCAGTGAAAAGATCATGGTCCCGGGGCTTTCCGCCGTCCCGAAGCTGCGATACCAGGTGGCTCCGTTCAACACGATGGGCGCGACGTTGGCGATGGTCTCTACGTTGTTGACGGCGGTGGGCTGTCCGAAGAGACCGACGGTGACGGGATACGGTGGCTTTTGTCGGGGCAGGGGCTTCTTGCCCTCGATGACTTCCAGGGCTGCGGTGTCCTCCCCGGCGACGTAGTTGCGCGGCGCGCGCGTGATCTCGAAATCGAGGGAAAAGCTGGTTCCGCACACGCCGGCGCCCCAGTAGCCTGCAGACCGTGCCTCCGTCAGCGCGCCCTCGACGCTGCGAATCGCTTCCGTATAGTTCGCGTTGATATAGAGGTAAGCCTTGGAGGCGCCGACCGCGTAAGCGGCGATGGCGGCACCCTCGATGACCAGGTGCGGGAGGAGCTCCAGCAAGAGGCGGTCCTTCTTGCTCCCCGGCTCGTCTTCACCGCCGTTGACCACCAGGAAGCGGGAAGAGCCAGCGGCCTCGCGCGTGAGAGCCCATTTCTTCCCCGTCGGAAAACCGGCGCCCCCGCGCCCGCGGAGGCCCGCCTCGGTGACCTCGCGCACGAGGTCCTCGGGGTCGGCGCGCAGCGCTTTCTCCAACGCCTGGTAGCCCCCGCGATCGCGGTAGCGGCCGAGATCTTCCCGACCCTCCACCACACCGCGCGGAAAGAGAACGCCCTTCATGAGCTAGACGATTCCAGTGTCCAGGAGCTGATAGATGAGCTCTTTGAGAGAGGAGTCGATGGTGTCAAGCCGCCCGACGTGCGGGCCGCCCGCCAGGTGCGCGATGATCTCGTCGAGGTCCTCGACGCGCACCCGGGCGTACCAGCTCTTTTCCGGATAGAGAACGATGTTAGGACCGTCCTGACAGGCTCCGAAGCACATGTAGGGCTTTACCTCGACGTCGGTGATCCCCTTGGCCTCGATCCGCTTTTGCAGCTCCGCCATGAGCTTTTCCGAGCCGCGGGATTTGCAGTCGATATTTTGACACACCAGGCAGATCCTGCTCACGAACGTCTCCTCAGCCAAGCGTCGGCGGGCGCCCGTCCTCGCAGTGCGGGACCAGGCTAGTTCAGCTGCATCTGCTGCACCCAGTCCTTGCGCTTCATGATTTCGCTCAGCACCGCCTCGTCCTCGTCCGTTGGCAGCACCTCCGCGAGGTGGCTCCGGTAGGCGTCGGCGGAAAGCAGCTCGCCCCGGACGCTGTAGGGCTTGCCCGCGTGCTCGCCGATCGATCGATGGAACTTCAGATCGGGGGCGTACAGCCTGGGTTGTCCCTCGGGAACCAGCTGGTTCAGCTGGTCGATGAGCTTGGCACACTCACGCAGGTAATGGTCGCGGGCCAGGTCGTTCAGCTTCTCCTTTTGCGCCGGCTCCGCCGTTTCGTGCTCGTCCATCCTTCCTTTCAGCCCCCAGACGTACGCCCAGTGGGCGGACGATGAATGGTCGGTGCCGAAGAGGTCGTAGGCGGTCGACAGCCACTTGTTGAAGTATTTCTGGACGATCGGCACGGGAATCCTGCCCGCGCGCAGAATCCGCGTGAGCCCGGTGTGACCGGTGAACATGTGGAAAAACTCTTCCTTGAGCATCGCCGTGACGCTCCGGGCGAGGGGGGCGAAGGACGAGTGGCTCAGCATGGTCAGCTGGTACTTGCCGTCGCGATCGACGAATTCGGTGTAGGTGAAGAAGTCCAGCCAGTTGCGCACCGGCGCGTTGAAGGAGCCGAGCAGCCGGTCCCCGCGAAAGGCGCGCCGCTCAAGCAGCTTTCGCGCCTCCAGCTTTCCGGAGTCGCCGAAATAGTTCACCAGCAGGTAGCACATCTGCCAGCCGTGACGCATCTCTTCGCTGTTGACGCGGATGAGCGCCTGGCGATCGTAATCGGTGGGTGCGGTGTCGAGGAGGTTTTTCTGCTGCTCGACCGACGCGAACTCCGTGTCGCCCTGGTAGACGATCAGGTTCATGAGCGCGTCCCGGATCGACTGGTTCGGGATCTCGCCGACCCGTTCCCACTTGCGCTGCCCCTTGAAATCGCCGAACTCGACTTCCGGCGAGTGAAGGTCCCCGAGCTTGGTCTCGAATTTGTAATCGCCGAGGAGCGCCGGGTCATAGCCGATATCCTTCTGCCACTGGCGGAAATAATCGATCCAGTCCTCGAAAGTGGAGATTTTTATCATCCGCTGCGTCCTTTCCGGAGGTCTTCAGGATTCGAACGATCGTTCGAATCCTGCATCATAGCGGTTTTTGGAGATAAGTCAACCGCCGCCGAAGGGGCCGCTCCGCTCAATGGTACATCTCGAGGAGCTCGACCATGCCGAGCTCCCGCATCTGCTCGAAGAGAAATCTCTTGATCTCCCCCACCGTATCCATCTGGAGGACGATCTGGGCCGCCGCTTTCGCCGCTTGATAGGTCACCGACCGGATCGTCTTCTTGATCACCGGAACGTAGAGCGAGCCCATGCTGAACTCTTCCAGGCCCATTCCGAGCAGCAGCAAAGCGCACAAGGGGTCTCCCGCCATCTCGCCGCACATCGCAACACGCTTGCCCGCCCGCTTGCCCGCCTCGATCGTCGTCATCAGGGCCGCCAGGACCGCGGGATGCAGCGGCTCGTAGAGGTTCGCCACTTTTCGATTGCTGCGATCCACCGCAAGCATGTACTGGATCAGGTCGTTGGTACCGATGCTCAGGAAATCGACTTCCCGCAGGAACCGGTCCACCAGCTGTACGGCGGCGGGAACCTCCACCATGATCCCGACTTCCATCTGGGGGTCGAAGGGCGTTCCTTCCGCGGCGAGCTCCTGTTTGGCCTCGGCCAGGAGCTCCTTCACCTTGAGGATTTCTTCCAGGCTGGAGATCATCGGGATCAGCAGGCGAACCCGGCCGAGCGCGGCCGCCCTCAAAATCGCCCGGAGCTGGGTCTTGAAGACCTCCACGAAGTCGAGCGAGATGCGAATCGAGCGCCAGCCGAGAAAGGGATTCGGCTCGGGAGGGCCGACGCCGCGGATGTAGGAAGGGTACTTGTCGGCCCCGACGTCCAGCGTGCGGATGGTCACCGGTTTTCCGGCCATCCCTTCGACGACCTTCTTGTAGAGCGAGTATTGCTCTTCCTCGCTGGGGAAGTCGCGGTGCGCCAGGAAGGGGATTTCCGTGCGATACAGCCCCACGCCCTGGGCGCCGTGAAGATGCGCGAAGGCGATGTCGCTGAGCAGCCCGATATTGGCATACAGAGCCACCCGGTGACCGTCGAGGGTCTCCGCCGGTTCGTCCTTGAGCCCGCTCAGCTCCCGGTTCAAGGCGAGATAATCGCGCTCCAGTCGTTCGTACTCGCGCACGACCTCGGGATTGGGATTGATGTAGGCGACGCCGGAGTTCCCGTCGACGATCACGAAGTCTCCGTCGCGCACGGTCTCCATCAACCCCTCGACCGCCACCACGCAGGGGATCTCGAAGGACTTGGCCAGGATGGAAGCGTGCGTGGTGACCCCGCCGGTCGCCAGGAGGATGCCGCGAAAACGGTCCCGCTCGAACAGGCTTAGATCGGCCGGCGAGAGATTCTCGGCGACCAGAATCGTGTCCTCGGGGAGCTCCGGCCGGTGGTCGGTCGCGCCCGTCAGGTTCTCCAGCAAACGCTGCGCGGCGTCCTTGACGTCGGCGCTTCTCTCCCGCAGGTAGTCGTCCTCGATCCTGGCGATCGATTCCAGATACCGCTCGAAAACGCAACGGACCGCATACTCGGCGACGTAACCGCGGCGCCGGATCAGGCTCTCGATCTGCTGAATGATTGCCGGGTCTTCGAGGATCAGCCGGTAGACGTCGAAGATCGCGCCCTCTTCCTTGGAAATGAGGCTGGTCATCCGCTGTTTGACCAGGTTGATCTGCTCGATGGCGCGCTCGACCGCGCTGCGAAACCGCTCCATCTCGCGCTCGGGATTCCTGCTTTTTTGTTTCTTGATCGCGGAGAGCTCCATGCGCGGCCGCAGCACGTAGGCTTTGCCTCGCCCGAAGCCCGGAGAGGCCGCCACCCCGGTCAGCCTTCCGCGCCAGCGGTGGCCCGCTCGCCAGGCCCGCTCGCGGCGCCGTCCCTCGTACGAGCGCAGCTTGCGCATGGCTTCCTCCATGCGCTTCTGGAAGTCCTTGCGCTCGCGCTCCTTGTCTCGCAGCGATTCGAGCAACCGGGCCTGGACGATGATGCTCGAAGCCTGGGCCGAGATCGTTCGCAACAGCCGGATCTCGTCGACCGAAAACTGCCTTCGCCGCGAGGTTTGAACGACCAGGACGCCGAGCGGGAGCTTGTTCTCGATCAGCGGGACGCCCAGGAACGAGTGGAACCGCTCCTCGCCGGTTTCCGGGAAGTACTTGTAGCGCGGGTGCGCGAGGGCGTCGACCACCATGACAGGCTTCATTCGCTCGATCACCAGGCCGGTAAGCCCCTCGCCGACGGCCATCGATACCTTGCCGACCGATTCGGGATCGAGACCCATGGTGGCGCGGAGCGTGAGGCGCTGCCTCTGCTGATCGAGGATGTAGATCGAGCAAACTTCGGTTTCCATCCGCTCCGCGACGATCTTGACGATGTTCTGCAGCGTCTCCTGGAGATCCTGGGAATGACTGATCAGGGTGCTGATGTCTTCCAGGATCGTCAGGTGGGGATGTGCCGGCGAGGCCGGTCTGATTCTCTTTGCCATCGGGAGGACTAACGTTTTTTAAAACACAAATTTCCCCTTTTCGCCAGCGCGCCACGGTCTCGCGGCTTTGGCTTTCACGGCCGCCGTGGTATAGTCAGCCCTCCAGCATGCCCCCGGGAACCGACGCCAACGGTGAAAAAAGCGCGCTTTCAGGCCTGCGGATTCTCGATCTGACCGGGCGCCGCGGCGGCTACTGCGGCAGGCTGCTTGCGAATCTGGGAGCGGAGGTCGTTCTCATCGAACCTCCGGACGGGGCTCCGGCGCGGCACGAAGGGCCCTTCAAGGACGGCGATCCGCATCCCGAGAAAAGCCTCGCCTTCGCCGCCTGCCACACGAACAAGCGCAGCGTCGTCGTCGATCTCGAGCGCGAAGACGGGCGCCGGACCTTCCGCGGCCTGGTGCGCCACGCCGACGTCGTGATCGAGGATCGCGGCCTCGCCTGGCTGGAGCGGCTGGGTCTCGGAATTGAAGAGCTCCGGTCCATCAATCCCGCTCTGGTCCTGACGTCGATCACCGGCTTCGGTCTTTCGGGGCCGTACCGCGATTTCGAGGCTCCCGGCATCGTCGCGTTCGCCATGGGCGGATTGATGAGCGTCTGCGGACATCCGGAGCGGCCGCCGCTCATGGGTCCTTCGGAGATCGCTTTCTTCCTGGGGTCGGTTCACGCGGCGTTCGGCACGCTGGTCGCGCTCTACAACCGGCGGGCCACCGGTCTCGGCGAGCTCGTCGAGGTCTCGCTCCAGGACGTGCTGGCGGGCGATCCCTTTCTCAGGCTGGCGACTCGTTACAGCGCCACGGGAGAGATCGTCGGCCGGACCGGCCACCGCCAGCCGACCACCGTGGCCGACACCTACCGCTGTCGGGACGGCTACGTTCGTATCTTTTGCAACCAGGCAGACCACTGGCGGCGGCTGGTCGAATGGCTGGGAAACCCGCCGGAGCTGGCCGATCCCAAGTACGACGACGTTCAAAACCGCTTTCCCCTGCGATCGCTGCTCGACCGAATGATCGAGTCGCGCACGGCCGATTTTACCGTCGACGGCCTGTTCGAGGAATTGCAATCCCGGCGCCTGGCCGCCGCGCCGGTCCATTCGCCACGAGCCTTCCTTGAGGACAAGCAAACGAAGCACCGCGGCTATGTCGTCGAGCTCAACCATCCGCATCTCGGGCGGCACGGCTTTCCGGGAGATCCCTATCGTTTCTCGGAAAGCCCCTGCCGGATAGAACGCCCGGCGCCGATTCTGGGAGAGCATCAAGCCGAGATCGATAAGCACCTGGCGCGACCTTCGGCCTGGCTCGCGGCCGCCGGGCGTGACAGCGACGCTCGGCCGTTCGCCGGCGTGCGGGTGCTCAGCTTTCCGACGGGCATCGTCGGCCCGGCGCTGGCCGGGCTGCTGGCCGAGCACGGGGCCGAGGTCATCGCCATCGAGCCGGGTCGAGCCGCTCGAAGCCCGCAACGCGGCCCGGTATTTCAGCTCGCCTCCGATCTCGAGGGCAACCGGAACCGCAAGAGGATCGCGCTCGACATGAAACACCCGGAAGGGGCAGCGCTGGCCAGGCGGTTGATCGAACGCTGCGACGTGGTCGTTGAGAACTTCAGCGCCCGCGTGCTGGCGAGCTGGGGGCTCGACTATCCCCGTATGAAGGAGATTCGGCGGGACGTCATTCTGGCCAGCTTGCAGGCCTTCGGTCACACCGGACCGCGGCGGGACTTCCTGAGCTTCGGCCCGATCCTGATGGCGTTCTCGGGCATGACCTATCTGTGGCGTGACCCGGAGGTGGAACGGCCGGGAGCCGCCTCCCAGACCGCGTTTCCGGATTATCTCGCGCCTTCCTTCGGCGCGCTCGCGATCCTTGCCGCACTGCACTACCGCGCTCGTACCGGCAAAGGACAGCACATCGACATTTCACAGGCGGAGACCGCCGCCTCGATGCTCGCGCCGGCCTATCTCGAATGGTTGATCGGCGGCAGGGAGCCGGAGCCCCGGGGCAACGCCTCTGCGCTTGCGGCCCCCCACGGATGCTATCGTTGCAGAGGCGAGGACCGCTGGTGCGTGATCTCGATCGAAACGGACGAGCAATGGGCGCGCTTCTGTGGCATCGCCGGCGAGCCTCAATGGGAGAGCGATCCGCGCTTCAGCTGCGTGGCCGCCCGCCTCGCCAACCGAAAGGAGCTCGATGCCCTGGTGGAGTCCTGGACGATCCGGCACACGCCTCACCAGGTCATGATCAAGTTGCAGCGCGCGGGGATCGCGGCCGGCGTGGTGCAAAGCGGCGAAGATCTTTACCGGGACCCTCACCTGCGCGAGCGCGGCTTCACGCGAGAGGTGTATCACCCGGAGACCGGCTGGATCACCCGGACCGGCCCGACCGTGCGATTGCACGGCGTGCAGGCCCGCCGCGAGGAGTTCGCTCACCGGGCGGGCGAAGACAACGAGGCGGTTTTGGGCGGGATTCTCGGCCTGTCGAGGGAGCAGATCGCCGACCTGACGGCGCGAGAGGTGCTGCGCTGACGGCTACCTCACGGACGGCGCGGCCGCGAAACCGAGCGCCGGGAACGACATTCGGTCGAGGAATCCCGATTACTTTTTTTCCGGCTTTACGTAGCGGGCGTTTCCGCCCCCTTTTTGCGACTGCAGGTAGCCTTCGACGTCGCTCAGCGGATTGGTATAGTAACGCAGGCGGTGGGCGACGAGGTCGTCGGTTCTGAGCGCCGTTTCGAAGTTCATGTCCTTCATCATGTAAGCGGCGATCTTGGCGTGCTCCAGCGCCGCCGCGTTGCGGCTGGCGATCTCCCGCGCGAGCGTTTCGACCGAAGCCGTGAGTTCCCCGTCGGGAACCACCTGCGAGACCAGTCCGATTCGCTCGGCTTCGCCCGCCGACAGGTTTCTCCCGGTAAGGGAAATGTAAAAGGCCTTCTTCAACGGTATGCCGGCGTGGAACAGCGTCGGCGTGGCCGTCGCGCCGTAGCTTCCCCGGATGATCTCCGGCATGCCGTACTTCGCCGTCTCCGCGCTGACGACCAGGTCGTGGCCGTTGACGAGCGCCAGACCGCCTCCCAGACACCAGCCCCGGACGGCCGCGATCGTGATCTGGGGGCAGCTGCGCATCAGCGCTACGATCTCGGCCACACCCCCCACGCCCCGGCTCCGCCGGCGATTGTCCTGGTTTCGCATGTCGTAGAGGTCGCGCCCGGAGGAGTAGCAGTCTCCGGCTCCCGTCGTGACGATGCAGCGGATCGCCGGATTTTCGCGCAAGTCGCGCAAAGCCGCTCCGAGCTCGCTCAACAGGGCGATGCTCAGCGCGTTTTTCTTCTCCGGGCGGTTCAGCGTCAGCCACGCGACACCGGAAGTTTCGTCGAGCCTTTGCAAAACGAGTTGGCTGTCGGTCATGCGCTCTCCTCAATTCGAGATATTGCTCGGACTTCGTTCGCGCTCCGGCGCAATCGCCGGAGCGGCGCCGGTCCCCGGCTCAATCCTGCAGGCCCTGGCGCTGCGCGAGCTTGACGAAAAACGATCCCACGAGCACGGTCCCGGCGGTGATGACCAGGCTGAACGCCGCAAGCTCGCCGACGTGGCCATTGTCCCAGAGCTCCCAGATCTTCACCGCGACCACCTGCGAGCCAGGAGAATAGAGCAGCAGCGCGATGGAAAGCTCCCGGAAAGTGATGAGAAAGATGTAGATCCAGCCGGCGAGCAAGGCCGGCATGACCAGCGGGACCAGGACATGCCGAACCATCTGGAACCAGGTCGCGCCGCTCGCCATCGCCCCTTCTTCGAGCTCGCGATGCACGCTCAACAGCGCCGAATGGCTGAAACGGATGCCGTAGGGAAGATAACGCGCGATGAACGCCAGGACCAGGATCCATATGGTTCCGTACACGGGGATCGGAAGCGCGAGGTACATCTTGAGGATGGCGATGCCCATCACGATTCCGGGGAATACCAGCGGCAGCATCGCCATCTGATCGAGCAGCCAGCGCGCTTTCAACGACGCGCGCACGATGAACCAGGCGGCCACGAACGTGAGCGCGATCGCGACGGTCGCCGAAGCCACGCTGACCGTGAGGCTGTTGAAGACGGAGCCCACGATGCCGCTGTCCGAGAAGGCCGTGCGATAGTTGTTGAGGCTGACGAGCGAGAGCGCCCGCCACGACGGCGCCTGGGCGAAGGGCAAAAGCGAGGACCAGGCGATCGCGGCCACCGGCAGGCACTGGAGCAATGGCAGCACGAGCATCAGGCAGCCGCCCAGCCAGCGCCATCGTCCGAGGTCGACACGATGAGGGCGGTAGGCCTTGCCGCTGATCGTTGTGAATTTGTACGACTTGCTGGTGACGCGGTAGTAGGGATAGAGCCCCAGCGCCACCAGGGCGATCAGGATGGTCGAATACGCGCTCGCCTCGCCGTATTTGGGAATGAGGCCGCCGCGGATCTGGAGATAGATCTTGGTCGTCAGCACCTCGATACCCGCCGGGATGCCCACGAGGGCCGGGATCTCGAACGCTTCGAGCGAACGGATGAACGTCAGCAGCAGGACGGCCAGCACGCTCGGCAGGGCCAGGGGAAACGTCACCCGGCGAAAGACCTGCCAGCCGCTGCTTCCGGCCGCCGCCGCCGCCTCCTCCAGCGCGGGATCCATGGAGCGGAAGGGGGTGGACATCAACAGGAAGACCACCGGAATCCATAGAAAGCTCTCGATCAGGACCATCCCGGACATCGAGAAGATGTTGAGCAACGGTCGGCCGGTGAGAGCAGCGAGCGCCGCGTTCAGGATCCCGGCCTTGGGGCCGAGCAGCATGATCCAGCCGACCACCTTGATGATTCCGGGAATGGCGAACGAGATGTAAGCCGAGACGTAGGCGAGGGTGCGAAAAGGCGCGTTCGAGCGCTCGGCGAGCCAGGCAAGCATCGTTCCGTAGGCGAGCGCCACGGCCGCGCTTCCGACCGAAAAGGTCAGAGAGTTTGCGAGCAGGGTCCGGACGTCGTCGAGGGATTCGACGATGCTGGCGAAATGCTGGAAGGTGAAACTCCCGGCCCGAAGCCCGCGGTCGACGACGACGCTGGTATGAAGGATGAAAAAGAACGGGGGCAGTACCAGGTACGCCAGCGCGAGCCCGGTGAAGGCAAACAAAAGGTGCGTCGGATTGAGCGCCGGCAAGCGCGGCGCGGCCCAGCCCGAGACGCTTATCTGCGCGTGATCTCGCGAACCAGCTTTTCCCAACTCAGCAAATCCTTCTCGTATTTTTCGGTGGTCGATCCGTGCTCCGGACGCCAGCGCTTGAAGCCGTAATTCCGGGCGGCGTTTCCGTAGTGGTATTTTTCCAGCAGGCCCTGGCCGTCCGGTCCGAGCAGAAAATCCGCAAACAGGAGCGCAGCGTGCGGGTGCGGCGGCTGGGCCGCGATCGCCGCGCCGCCGACGTTGGTCGGCACGAGGTCGAGCGGCACCCAGTCGACCGGCGCGCCCTTCTCGACCGCGACGATGACATGGTTGCGGAAGATCGCGGGGGAGGCCGCGACCTCCCCCGCCGCGATGAGGTCCAGCAACGCCGGCGGAATGATCGCGTGGGCAGCAATCTCCTGCGCCTTGAGCTTGTTGACCAGCTCCCGGCCTTTGGTCTTGAGAATGGCGCCGATGACCTTCGAGGTCGGGTCGTCGAGCGTCACGCCCATCCGCGCCTTGAGCGCGGGGTGGAGGAGCCCGGAAAAGTCCTTCGGCACCGCGGCCTGCGGGACGAGCTTCTTGTTGTAGGCGAAACCGATATAGGACTCGCGAGCGATCGCCCAGAAAAAGAGCCCTTTTTCGGCTCTTTGCTTGGCCTCCTCGGGGTAGGAGGCGAAGTGCGGCGAATGGTACGGCCTCAGGAGGAAGGCGTCGCGCATGAACATCAGGTTGCCTTCGGTGGTTTCCACCGTATCGACGATGTTGCGCCGGCCCTTGGTCTCCTCGATCATCCGCGTGGTGAGATCGGAGCCGCTCGCGCGGAACACCTCGACCTGCACCCCGGCGTACTTGTTCTCGAACGCCTTCGCCATCGCCTTGTAGGACGCGCCGGCCAGCGAGGTGTACCAGACGACCTTGCCTTCGCTCCTGGCTCCGGCGTAAAGCATCTGCTCGCGGTCGGGCCCCTTGTAGGTCACGAGCTCCGCCACCGTCATGGGCCTGCGGCCTTGAGCCCACGCGCCGGCGGCCGGCAACCACACCGCGAGGATGATCCAAACGATCGCTCTCATCTTATGCTCCCGTAGCGAACGGTCCGTGGTGGAAACGGCGGAAAGGTTCTTCACTGCGCCCCCGATAGCATGCGAAAATCGACGCTGTCAACGGCTTCGCCCTTACCTGTTCGCCTGCTCGATGTACTGGCGCAGGAACGTGACGATTTCAGCCGGCGTTTGCGAGACGCGATGAAAGAGCCGTTCTCCGGCCTCCCCCACCTCGAAGCGCGGATGGAAACGCATGCTCCTGGTTGCGTCGGCGATAAAATCCGAGTCCCGCGCCAGCGACATGGAAGCCTGTCTGAGAGCCGCGATCGCCTCCCGCGGCGACCCGGGCGGCAGGAAGATCAGGCGCGTGAGATTGGTGCTCGACATGTTCGCGGCCTTCAACGCCTCGTACTTGATGCCGGACGGCGGCTTGCCGAGGATCTGCCGGTACAAATGCGTGAACGGCAGCAGCTCGGGAACATCGGGGCTCACCATCACCTCTCCGTCCGTCGAAACCAGATCGGTGTAATAGAGCGGAGTGACGATGCCTGTCTTGACCATCTGGGGCTCGACGGCGGCGCGGTAGCCGGGAAGCGTTTCGTCATGGTACTGCGCCTCGTTTCGCTGCACCGCGAGTCGCGCGGTGGAAGAGGAGTTGTATCCCGTGACGTAGTCGTACTTGAGGCCGAGCAGGTCGAAGGACAGCCGGAAGCGCACGTCCTTCGAGCTTGCCACGCCCAGGCCGGCGGCTTTGAAGCGTTCGGCTTTGACGAAGTCGGCGGGCTTCTTGATGCCGGGAGGGGTGTCGGCCCTGATGTAGGAGACCGTAACCCCCTGAACGCCCGCGATGAAGCCGAACCTGGCGAGGTCCACCCTCAGGCCGGGCTCGCGAATCTGGTAGTGGAACAGGCTGCCGGTAAAGTAGCCGGCGGTCAGGCCGTCGGGCTTGGCGACCTCGCCGAGGTAGTTGACCGCCGTCACTCCGCCGCCGCCTCCCATGTTTTGAACCACTACGGAGGGCCGGCCGGGAATGTGCTTCGAGAGATGCCTGGCGATGACCCGGCCCTCGATGTCGGTCGGTCCGCCGGCGGCGAAGTTGATGAGGACCGTCAGGGTCTTGCCCTGGTAGAAAGGGGCGGGCTCTGCTCCGGGAAGCGGCGCCGGAAAAGCAGTCACGGCGGCGCAGAGGATCCAGCGGGGCCGAAAAAGAAAATCACGGCGCTTCATGGCTTTCTCCTTTCGGAAACGCTCCGTCAGAGCCCGAAGATCTGCCGAAATTCGCGCGCGTGCTCGTCGAGGCGGAGATAAACCTCTTTGGGGACCGCTTTGAGCTTGAGCCTGCTCTGATCCATCTTGGGCGCCAGCGGCTTGACGTCGCTGCGGGCCGGGATGCGGCGCATCTCGCGGATCATCATCTGCGCCCTGGTCGACGTTACGAAATCGATGAACAGCTTGGCCGCATTCGGATTGGTCGGCCTGGCGCTGAGGCCGATGCCGCTGACGGTGGTCACGATCGGATCGAAGGTCTCGATCCAATCGACCGGGGCGCCATCCTTTTTCATCCTCTCGATCCGGAAGCTGTAAGCCCAGGCGAGCGGCGTCTCGCCGGCCGCCACCAGCTGAGCGGTAAGCCCGTGTCCCCGACGCCACTGGGGCTCCTGGCGGGCGAGCTGCTTCATGTAACGAATCGTCCGCTCCCGTCCCCAGACGCTGAGCAGCGTTCCGTACCAGTCATAGTCCGTGGAGTCCATCAACATCTTGCCCTTCCACTTGGGGTCGAGCAGGTCGGTGTAGTCTCGGGGCGCCTCCTTCGCGGGAAGCTGGCTCGTGTTATAGGCGAGCACGAGGTTGTTGACGAAGACGCCGGTCCAGTAGCCCTGGGGATCCATGAACTCGTCGCGGTAGCCCGCGCGCCCCGGGGTGAGATAAGGGGCGATGATACCCCGGTCCACCAGCGTCGAGATGGCGCTTCCCGACATCACGTCGAACCCCCACTTGCCGCCGCGCACCTCCCCGAGGATGCGCGTCATCAGCTGCTCCTCGCCCAGGCGGACGAGGTCCGCCTTGATGAACGGATGGTCCCTGAGGAACGCATCCAGCAGGGGCTTCGAGGTGTCGACGGCCATCGAGGTGTACCATACCAGCCTGCCTTCTTTGCGGGCGCCTTCGACGAGGGAGACGCTCTGGGCGGAAAGCGGCGCCGCCGCAAACGCGAAGCAAGCCAGCAACGACGAGAGCGCGCGCAGGAGCAATTTCATGCGGCACCTCCCTGGAGCCGTCTAGGACACGGGGTAGAGCGTATCCATCATCAGCCGCTTGTGCTGCGCCGGCGTTCCCAGATACTGGTAAAGCGTGTGGGCCAGCACGCTGTGAGCCATCATGGGATGGCCGTAATCGGTGCCCGGCCCCGCCCAGACCATGTGGGCGTAGTTGGTTGCCTGGTAATAGCCCTCGCTCGCGACCGCCTTGGCTTCGTGGACCGCGGCCCGCGCCGGTATCCCGGTGTCGAGGCGCCAGAGGGTTTCGTAGGTCGCCCAGCGCGCGGCATCCAGGTGGATCGAGATCTCGACGCAATGATCCTGCACCCGCTGAAACCGGCCGATGGGCTGGCCGAAGACGACCCGGGTGCGGGTGTACTCGCACGTGATGTCGAAGACCTCCTGCGAGGCGCCTACCTGATAGGCGCAAAGAATCGGCAGGGACTTTTCCAGGGCCGCGTCGAACGTTCGCCAGTCCGATCCGCCGGCGCCGAGCAAGGCGGAGGCGGGGATTCGCACCCGGTCGAAGCGCACCTCGGCGGCGGACACGAGAAAGCCCACCAGAGGAGTGACGGTCACTCCAGGGCTCTTCGCGTCGATCAACACGAAAACCACCTGCCCTTCCTCCGTGCGCGCGGCGCAGAGGAAGCTCGTGGCGGCTTGGGCGTCGAAGACGAAACGCTTCGTGCCGCTCATCAGATAGCCGTCCGGGGTCTTGACCAGACGGGTCTCCACCGACTCGGGGCCCCACGAAGACGCCTTGTCGTTGATCGCCGGGATCACGATCGACTCGCCCTTGCAGATCGCGGGCAGCAGGGCTTGCTTTTGCTCGTCGGTTCCCGCCTCGAAGATCGCCTGCGCGGCCAGAACGCCCGAGGAAAACAGCGGACCCGGAACCGGGCCGCGGCCCAGCTCTTCGAAGACGACGCCGCAGTCCATGGCCGACATCGCAGCGCCGCCGTACTGTTCGGGCAGCATCATGCCGACCCAGCCCAGCTCGACCGCCTTGCGGAACAGCCGCGGCTGGAAGGTTTCCTTGTCCTTGTACCAGCGGGTCATCAAATGCGCCGGGACCTCGGCTTTCACGAAGTCCGAAGCGACTTTCTTGAACATCTCCTGCGTTTCGGTCAACGATAAGTCCATGTCACTCCTGCCTTGAAAACGTTTGATGCCTTGCGATGCACCGGGCGCAACCGCCGGCTCAGTGCGTCTCGGGCGCTTTCTCCTGAACCGGCCGCCCGAGACCGAGGCGCCGGGCGAAAATCAGACGATCGGTGTCGAGCGTGCCGCCGCCGTGCAATTGACCCGGGCCGGTGCGGACCGCGTACTCGAAATCGACCACCTCGTGCACCGACAGGTCCTGCACCAGGGCGTCGGCGCCCATGATCTGCTGCAGCCGCTCCGCGTTCCTCAGCCGCATCATGCGCTGGTAGTAACGCTGCTGAGGTCCGCCGTAGGGATGGGGACGTTTCGTGAAGCGATGCCAGTAGATTCGCTGGTTGAAACGGCGAAGCGTATTGAGCTCGATCATCATGTCCGCGATCGTGTCGCGCACTCGCGGGTCCGCGATCAACGGCCTGCCGCCGACGTGCGTGTTGCGGCAGTACTCGACCACCCTCTCCACGAGCGGATCCATGGCGATGCGGCCGTCACCGCCATGCTCGAGCTCCATGTGCGTGTTGGCCACCTTCCAGCCGTTGTTCTCGCCGCCGATCAGGTATTTGGCGGGCACGCGGACGTTGTCGAAGAAGACCGCGTTCTTGATTCCCATCATCAGGTGCATGGGCTGGATGGTGATGCCGGGCAGGTTGGCGGGGATGTGCAGCCACGAGAGGTTTTCGTGGCGCTTTCCACCGGGGTCGGTGCACACCAGCGTCCACAGGAAGTCCGGCGGGACGTGATGGCCCACCATGACCTTCTGCCCGTTGACCACGTAGACGTCGCCGTCGCGGATCGCCTTGGTCTGGCAGTTGGCGATGTCGCTCCCGCCCTGGGGCTCGGTCAGGACCTGCCACACGCAGACCTCTCCGCGGGTGATCGGGGGCAGGAACTCGCGCTTCTGCTCCTCGGTTCCCCAGCGGATCAAGACGGGCGCAACGATCCGCGCGAGGGTGTAGAATACGTGCGAGAGGTTGAGCCCGTAGCGGAACAGCTCCGTCTCCAGCACGATCTGGTGGTCCATGGTCAACCCGGCGCCGCCGTACTCCTTGGGAAACATGGGAAACAGCCAGCCTTTTTTGCCGAGTTTTTCCGCCAGGCCGCGCCGGAATCGATACTCCTCCTCGTTCTCCCGGGTCGACCAGGAAGCCGACCAGCGCAGGTGCTCGGCTCCGCGCATGTTCTCCTCGAGCCACGCGCGTACTTCCTTCCTGAACTCGACGACGTGGGGGGGGTCGGCCGATACGCTAAAATCCATCGTTGACTCCTTTCAACCTTTGAGCTCCGTTTCTCTCTCGCCTCCAGCGGCCCGCTGAAGCTAAATCACGCCGCTCTTGCGCAACTGCTCGATCTCTTCGTGCCCGTAGCCGAGGCTGCCCAGAACCTCCTCGGTGTGCTCGCCGAGCAGCGGTGCCGCACGGAAAAACCGGGGCGGCGTCTCGGAGAGGTTGATGGGGCTTCCGATCAGCTTGCTGGGGCCCATTTTCGGATGGCAGATTTCCTTGGGAATGCCGAGGTGCTTCACCTGCGGATTCTCGAAAACCTCCTCGATCGTGTTGATCGGGGCGTTGGCGAGATGCTGCGCGTCGAGGACCTCGATCCAGTAGGCGCGCGGCTTGCGGCGGAACTCCGCTTCGAGCAGCTCGAGCAGCTCGTAGTGGTGCTTCGTGCGTGCCGCCCGGTCCGTGCAGCGGGGGTCGGCGAGCAGGTCCGTGCGGTTCACGGCCCTGAGCAGCCCCTCCCAGGCGTGCTGGTGGCCGGAAAGATGGACCACCAGCGGCTTGCCGTCGGCGCAGACGAAACAGTAGATCCGCCCCTTCGGAAAATTGTCGCGCGAAACCGCCTCGCCGCCGTTCAGGTAGTCGGCCACGTGAGATTCGATGAACGCGAGGCTCACCTGGAGCAGCGAGACGTCGACGAACTGGCCGCGCCCGGTCCTTTCCCGCGCGAGCAAAGCGGCGAGGATTCCGTGGGCGGCAAAGATGCCGGCGCAATGGTCCGTGATCGAAAAGCCCGCCACCCTGGGGCGGTCGAGCTCGGTCACCAGGCTCAGCATGCCGCTCAGCGCCTGCCCGATGGTGTCGAAGCCCGGCTTATCGCGGTACGGCCCGCTCTGGCCGAAGCCCGAAATCGAGCAGTGCACCAGCCGCGGATTCTGCTTCGAGAGCAGCTCGTACTCCAGGCCGAGCTCACGCCTCCTGGCCGGCCGGAAGTTCTCGATGAAGATGTCCGCGGTCCGGAGGAGCCTGGAGAGGATCTCCCTGCCTTTCTCGTGACGCAGGTCGAGGGTCACGCTCTTCTTGTTGCGGTTGAGCGCGCGAAAACTCGGGCCGTACCCGTCGTATTTCGGGTTTCGACCGCGGTGGGTGTCGCCGCCGTTCGGCAACTCTATCTTGATCACCTCACAGCCGAGATCACCGAGCAGGCTTGCGGCATAGGGGCCGGCCACATGACCGCTGGCGTCCACGGCAACGGTTCCTCCGAGGGCTCGGGTGTCGCTCATCGCGTGTTTCCGGGAGAACCGATGCGATCAGTTCTTCCACCGAATCTGCTCAAAATCGAGACTGCCGCAGGAGCGGAAAACGGCTTTTTATTATCGCACTCGCGTGCCGATGTCCAACGATCCCGGACCGCGGCGCAGGCGCGGAACTCGGCAAACCCGGCGCGCGTGTGTGCATCGGCGATGAAAAATGGTAAAAAGGGATCGGCTAAATCGCTCAAGGAGAATGGCATGAGAGGCGTTCTGGAAGGGGTGCGAGTTCTGGAGCTGGGCAATTTCATCTCCGGCCCTTACGCGGCCGTGCTGCTCGCGGACATGGGGGCGGAGGTGATCAAGATCGAGAATCCGCAGGGCGGGGATCCGTTTCGCGGCTGGGATCTCGGCGGCGACCAGCCCAACTTCTGGGCTTACAACCGCGGCAAGAAGAGCATGACGTTGAACCTCCAGACGCCGGAAGGCCGGGAGATCTTTTACGGCCTGGCCAGGACGGCCGACGTGCTTCTCGAAAACTATCGTCCCGGGGTGACCAGGAAACTCGGCATCGATTACGATACGCTGAAACCGATGAACGAGAAGCTCGTCTATTGCTCGATCACCGGGACGGGACCGAGCGGGCCGTATGTGAATCGGCCGGCCTACGACACGGTGGGGCAGGGGCTCGGAGGCATGTTGAGCCTTTTAATGGACGCCAAGGATCCCCGGCCGATCGGCCCCGCCTATGCGGACTGCCTGAGCGGCCTCTTTGCCGCGCTGGGGGTCGTCGGCGCTCTGGTGGCGCGCAGCCGGACGGGCAAGGGGCAGCACATCGACGCCACGATGGCGGGATCGATTCTCGCCTTCCTAAACGCTCCTGCGACGGAGACGCTGGCCAGCGGTCGAATTCCCGGCCCGTACAGCCGGCCGATACAGTCCCAGACCTACGCCTTCACGGGCTCCGACGGACTCCCGTTCGCGATCCACCTCTCGTCGCCGCAAAAGTTCTGGGAAGGGCTTTGCAGGGCGGTGGGTCGTCCGGAGCTGATCGATGACCCGCGCTTCAAGACCCGGCCGGACCGCAGGAAGAACTACGCCGAGCTCAACCGGACCTTCGCGGAGTTCTTCAAGGAAAAGCCGCGCGCCTACTGGCTCGAGCGGCTCGAAGAGAACGACGTGCCGCACACTCCCGTCTACAACCTCGCCGAGGTTTTCCAGGACCCGCAGATCCGCCATATGGGCCTCGAGATCCGGATCGAGCGGAAGAGCAAGCCTGCGATCCGCACGGTCAAATTCCCCCTGGAATACAGCGAGGACGGCGTTCCCCACCCTGCACCGCCGCCGGAGCTCGGCGAGCACAACGGAGAGTTTCTCGCTCAGCTCGGCTACGACGCGAAAAAGCAGGCGGAGCTGAAAGAAAAGGGCGTGATCTGAGCGGGCTCGTCAGTCGCTGCTTTTCGTCCCTGTCCCCTGGGGATCGGAAAGGCGGGCGATGATCTCGGCCGGAACCGGCCGGGACTGCATCGCTCCGGGCCGGTCGGGATGAGGAGCGGCCCAGACCCGTTTCTCGAAGCCCTCGACGGCGAGCCCCTCGGCCTTCACGAGGCGGTGGCGCACGGTGAAGCTGCTCCGCCCCCACTCGCTCACCCCGCTTTCCACCACGATTTCGTCCTCGAAGCGGCAGGGCAGGAGGAAGCGCGCGCCGACCTCGACGACGGGAAGGCCGGCGATTCCGTACTTTTGCCGCAGCGCCGAAAGCGAAAGGCCGGTGCGCTCGAACAAGGCCGCGGTGCTGTTGTCGAAGATGACGAGGTATTGCGGGTAAAAGACGACTCCGGCGGGATCGCACTGACCCCATTCGATCCGCAGGGTGCGACGGTTGACGAGCATGGGCTTTATTACGGCCCGCCGGCACCCGGCGTCAAGCCGGGCTGCTAGACGAAGTGGACGAACAGCGAGTTCGCCACCATCAGGCCGCGACGCGTGAGCCGAAGCCGGTCGCCTTCCACTTCCATGAAGCCCGCGTCGATCCAGTCCGGGATTTCCGGGCGAAGCTCGAGCAGGTTCTTCCCGAAGCGGGCCGAAAACGCCGTAAGAGAAATCCCGGCGCTCAGCCTGAGACCGGACAGGACGAACTCGCCCGCCGCCTTCTCCGGGTCGCTCTCCTCCGTGCCCGCGGCGGCAAAGCCGCTTTCGGCCACTCGCTCGATGTAGCGGGCGGGGCTCTTCTCGTTCCACCAGCGCCTTCCGCCGGCGTTGTGCGCCCCGTCGCGCGCGAAGCTGTGGGCGCCGGCTCCGAGGCCGAGATAGTCGCCCCCCCGCCAGTAATTCAGGTTGTGGCGCGACTCGAAACCCGGCCGGGCGTAGTTCGAGATCTCGTAGCGGAGGAGCCCGGCTTCGCCCAGCCTCTGTTCGATCCGGTCGGCCATTTCGATCTCTTCCTCTTCGCCGAGCGGCCTCAGCCTGCCGGCCGCGAGCTCCCGGTGAAATGGGGTTCCCTCCTCGATCGTGAGGTTGTAGGCGGAGAGGTGGGGAGGTCGAAAGCTGAGCGCCACCCGGAGGTCCGAATCCAGCTCCTCGAGGGTCTGGCCCGGGACCGCGTAGATCAGATCCAGGCTGAAGTTCTCGAAGCCGGAGCGCTCAACGTGCGCGAGCGCCTGCTCGGTCTCCTCCGCCGTGTGCGTGCGTCCCAGGAAACGGAGCAAGCGCGGCTGAAAGGATTGGGCCCCCAGGCTGATCCGGTTGATGCCGCAGTTCCGGTAGCCGCGAAGCTTTTCGGGATCGACCGTGCCAGGGTTGGCCTCCAGCGTTATTTCACAATCCCGAAGAAAACCGAAGCGCGCGGCCGCCCGCTCCAGCAGCCGGGCGATGCTTTGCGGTCGGAAGAGCGAGGGAGTGCCACCGCCGAAGAAGACCGTTTGGATCGCCCTGTCGCGCCACTCCTCCAGGCCGGCGCGGGCGTCGAGCTCACCCACCAAGGCGTCGGTATAGGCAGCTTCGGGGACGGCGGGAACGACGTGCGAGTTGAAATCGCAATAAGGACACTTGCTGCCGCAGTAAGGAATATGGACGTAGAGCGAAAACGGTCCTTGCGCGGTCGCCATGCAACCATCTTAAAAGGTCGATTCCCGCCCTGCAAACGCGCCCGCCGGCTGCGGTGGCTGGAGCCGGCGGAGCCGCGCCGGAGCTACAGCGCGATCACGTCCCCGTCCTTCAGAATGCGCACGCGGGGGTCCTTCATCGCCCGAAGCTCGCCGATGATCTCGCGTCGATATTCCGGCTTGAGGTGGGTGATCAGGATCGGCACCGCCCGCTCCCCGAGCTTCTTCAGCTCGGCGGCCAGCGTTCGCGGTGTCAGATGGCGGCTCGCGTCGGCGATTTCCTGGAGGCGGTTGGGAAACGAAGTCTCGACGACGACAGCGCGGAGCGTCGGGCAACGGGCGGCGGCCGACCAGACGCGCTCGGTGGGGCCGGTATCGCCGACATGCAGCAGCGTGCGCGAATCGCGCTCGATGAAAAGCGCGACGCTGGGCACCACGTGATTGACGGGGACGCCGGTCACCCGGTGGCGCCCCACCGCCGTGGCGCGCCCGCGCGGCAGCGGCCGCAAGCGCAGGACGGGAATGCGTTGGGCGCGGGCGGTGATACGGGTGAAGTCGGGCCAGATCTGGTCGTTGAAAAAATAGCGCCGCAGGCCGCGGACGATCTCGCGGTCGCTCCAAACCGTGACCTGCGTGCGGTTGCCGAAAAGGTTGTCCGCCAGCGGACCCAGGGTTCCCACGTGGTCGAGATGGGTATGGGTCACCAGCACGTGTCGGATCTTTCTCTGGGCCGCCAAGCTGAGCGCCGCCGTCGCCGAGCCAGCGTCGACCAGGAGCGAGTCGTCGATCAAGAAGGAGGAGAGCCGGTACCCTGGAATCTGGCCGCCCGAGCAGCCGAGAACTCGGATCTTCATCGTTGCCGCCCCCGATTGTTCCCTCTTCCCGTCACGCGATCGAGTCGCCGCTGCGGGCTACCCGGTCGTAGACGCCGGGGGGCACCAGCCTGAAGAGCCTTACGGGCTCCGCCACGTTCTTCAGCGCCCGCTCGCCCAGATTCTCCAGGACGAAGTGGTCGCGGATGCGGTCCGCTGTGGCGCCGCTGACGAGAATCTCGCCGCCGCCCGCTTGGCCGGCGACCCGGGCGGCGACGTTGGTCACGGGGCCGGTTGCGGTGAAGGTCCAGCGCTCGCCGGAAGGCGAGGAAAGCTTGGTCGCCCCTACCAGGGCGGTGCCGCTGTTGATCCCGACGTGAAGGAAGACCGGCTGGAATACGCCGGCGAATTCCTCGTTGAGCTCGTCCACGCGCCGGTGAATCGCGAGCGCGCTCCGCGTGGCGTTGAGGGCGTGCTCGACCTGCGAGCGGTCGCTCTGGAAAATCACCATCAGGCCGTCGCCCGCAGTCTCGTTGACCTCCCCGTGGTGGTCGTGGATGATCTCGAGGAAGCTCGAGAAATACCTCTGGACGAGGCGGTTGAGCTGTTTGGGGTCCATCTGCTCGGAAAGGCGGGTGTATCCGGCGATGTCGAGGAACAGCACGGAAACGTCGCGCTCGCTCTTTTCCAGCTCGGTCGCGTTCGGATTGCGCTCGAGCAGGCGCTGCACCGACTCGGGCACGAACTTCGACAGCTCGCCTTTGAGCTGCTCCAGCAGCTCGACGCGCTTCATCGAGTCCCTGAGCGTCTTCAGCGCCTCGTCGAGCTCGCGGTTCTTCGCTTCCAGCTGCTCGTAGGCCTGCTTGAGCCGCGCGCTCATCTCGTTGATCGCCTCTCCCAGCTGGCCGATCTCGTCGCGCGAGCGGACGCGCACCAGGGAGTCGAATTCGCCGGCGCCGATGCGCCGTGCCGCGGCGGCGACCTGCGCCACCGGGCGCAGGACCACACGCCCGAGAAAGGCGATCAGCGCGGTGCTCAAGATCACGATCGTGACGAGCGCTATGATGATCCTCCGGGTTCGTTCCGCGGCCAACTCGGCGTCGAGCCTGTCGAGGCCGAGACTGACCCTCATGATGCCCCGCACCCTGTCTTCGCTGCCGTGGCACCCCTGGCAGTCGGAGAGGTTGCGCAGCGGCTGAAACACCGTTAGCCAACGTCCGTTCGGGGTGCTTTCATAGGTTTCCTGCGGCTCGACGGTCTCGACGGCGCGGCGAAAAAGCGGGTGATCGATCCGGCTTCCGGGATCGCGCTTCATCCTGGCGATGCGGGCCACCATATCGGGGTCGAGGCCATGGGCGAAATCGACCTCCTCGACCGTCTTCAAGTCGGTGAAGGCCTCGACCCCGTTTCGCCGGTAGACGCCGAGGGCGCGAACCTCCTTCAGCTCGGTTTTCATCTCCTGCACCAGGCGACGGATGATGTCGGGCCGGCCCTCGATCATGCCGTTTTCGATGCTGGTCATCATGGAGGTGGCGAGAAGCCGGGCGGTTTCGCGGTACTTTTCCACCCGCAACTGCTCCTCGCGGCGCAGGTTGGCGAAGAACAGCACCGTGAAGGCGGCGATCAGGATTCCGGCGATCAGCAGCGCGACCTTCAAGGATAAGCTGCGATCCAGGCTCGCCACGAGATTCCTCGAAGAAAAAGCAGGCGCGGGCGGGAACCGAAAGCGCATTTAAGCCCGGCACCAAACCCGAACACAAAACGGACCGGTTTGCAACCCTTTGTTTTTCGCGGCGTCCCGCAACGAGACGGTTTGAAATGGCTTCGGACGGTTGTTATAGTTCGCCACTGGAGCTCCCCGGACGTGTCCGTCGCGGAACACAAAGCCAAAGCGAAGCAGGGCGTTCGCTGCTACGTGGTCACGGTGAGCGACACCCGCAACGAGGCCACGGACTTGAGCGGCCAGCTGATTCGGTCCGGCCTCCAGCGCGAGGGGCATGAACTGGCCGGTTATCGGATCGTCAAGGACGAGCCGCGGGAGATCGAAGCGTTGCTGCGGGACGTGCTCGCCCGGGACGACGTGGACGCCGTGATTCTCAACGGCGGAACCGGCATCTCGCCGCGAGACGGGACCTACGAGGTCGTCACCGGCCTACTCGAGAAACGGCTCGACGGATTCGGCGAAATCTTCCGCTATTTGAGCTATCAGGAGGTCGGCTCGGCCGCGATCATGAGCCGCGCGGTGGCCGGAGCGGCCCGGGGCAAGGTGCTGATTTCGCTTCCCGGCTCCAAGGGTGCGGTCGAGCTGGCGATGCAAAAGCTCGTTCTGCCGGAGCTCGGGCACATGGTCGCTCAGCTCCGATCGCCATGAAGGTGCGCGTGAAGTTTTTTGCGATTCTGCGGGAGCGCGCGGGCGCCGCCGAGGTCGTCAAAGAAATGCCCGACGGGAGCACGGTAGGGGATCTCTGGAGGGCGTTGCAGAAGGATTACCCGAAGCTCGACGTGCCGGGAATACGGCTGCTCTACGCCGCCAACCAGAGCTACGTCGGTCCCGAGCACGTGCTGAGCGATCTCGACGAAGTGGCGTTCATTCCGCCGGTCAGCGGAGGCTGACGATGTTTCGCATCACCGACAAACCGATCGAAATCCGCGAGCTGATGGAGCACGTCGGCGACCCGGAGGCGGGCGCGATCGCGACCTTCATCGGCACGGCGCGGAATCACAACGAGGGCCGGCGCGTTCTGGCTCTCGAATACGAGGCCTACCCGGAAATGGCGGAGAAGGAGCTTGCGCGCCTCGGGGACGAGGCGCGAAGGAAGTGGCCGATCTGCCGCATGGCCATCGTCCACCGGATCGGGGCCGTGCCGATCGGGGAGCCGAGCGTCATCATCGCCGTGTCGTCGGCGCACCGGGACGCCGCCTTTGCGGCCTGCCGCTTCGCCATCGAGGAAATCAAACGGGCCGTTCCCATTTGGAAGAAAGAGGTGTACGAGGGCGGGGAGGTCTGGATCGGCACGCAGACCGGGCAACCTCTCACGGCTCGTTGAGAGGGGACCGGCGCGCGGCGGCGTCGGAGGCGGCTTGCGCGCTTCTCGAACACGTCCCGGGGAGCAGGGACGCGCCGCCGGGTTCCTCGTTCAATCCCGTCATGGAAACTTCCATCTACGCGGCCTTCGGGCTGGGTTTGCTGCTCGGGTTGCAGCACGCTCTGGACGCCGACCACCTGATTGCGGTTTCGACCATCGTGAGCGAGCACCGCAGCCTCCGGTGGGCTTCGCTGATCGGCGCCTTTTGGGGTCTGGGTCACACCGCCACGCTTTTCATGGTCGGCCTGATGGTGATCGGGCTGCGGCTCACGATCCCCGAGCGCGTGGCGCTCGGGCTGGAGTTTCTCGTGGCGGTGATGCTGGTTGTCCTCGGAGCGAATATCCTCCGGCGCTCGTTCGGAGTCGAAAAGGTCCACCTGCACGCGCACACGCACAATCCGGAAACCCACAGCCATTTCCACGTTCATCGCGGCCCCGACGCCGACCACGGGCACGCACATCCGTTCAGAGCGATGCGCAAGCCGTTCTTCGTCGGGATGGTCCACGGCCTGGCCGGGAGCGCCGCGCTCATGCTGCTTGTGCTGTCGACGATCCCGTCGGCCATTGCCGGTCTCGCCTACATCGTGATTTTCGGACTCGGATCGGTGGGCGGAATGCTGGCGGTCAGCAGCCTCATCGGGCTGCCGTTCATCCTCACCGCCCGCCGTTTCACGCTCCTCAACCGGTGGATTCGCCTTCTTGCCGGAGTCGCGAGCGTGGCGTTCGGCTTGTTTCTGGGCTGGGAAATCGGCTTCGTCGAGGGCCTGTTCTCCTAGGCGGTTGCGCCGGTCAATCGACCGAGGGTTTGAGGATTCTTCCCCGCACCCGGGCGCGCAGCCAGACGATTCCTGCGACGATCGCCAGGATCAGCAGAGCGGAAACCGCGGTCTCGACCCGGTCCAGGCCGCGCGCCAGGCCCTGGTAGGTTTCGCCCAGTCCCCAGCCGAGATAGCCGAGGAACAGGCAGCGCGGGATCGCGCCGAGAAAGGTCCAGAGGCTGAACTGGCGCAGCGGCAGCCGCAGCAACCCGGCAGCGGCCGAGATGACCGAAAGCGGGAAGATCGGAAGCGCCCGCAGGAAAAAAATCGTCGTGTTGACCTGTCCGGCGCGGAAGCGCCGGCCCATCGCCTCGACGTCCCGCCAGCTGAAGCCGAGAAAACCCTGCCATCGCTCCACCAGCGGTTTGCCGCCGAGATAGCCGATCGCATACCCGATATAGGCGCCAAGAGTGGAGGCCACCGCTCCGGGAGCGACGATGAGCGCCACGATCGGCATCAACGCCTCGAGGAATCTCAGGTCCGCGCCGATCAGCAGGAAGCCCGCGCCCATGATGATGAGCGGCGAAGGAATGGGCACGATGACCGATTCGATGATCACGCCGATGAAAACGCTCAACGCGCCGTTGGCGCGAATCGAATCCATGATCCAGTTCAGAATCTCGCTCAAGAATCCCTCCCGGCCACGGCTTGAAGCATCATCATACAGGACCGCCCCCGGGGCGTCAAAAATGAATGACGCCCCTCTACATCACCCCGGCCAGCGCCAGCAGGTAGACGACGGCGAGCAGGGCGTAAGCGGCGCACGAGATGCAGAGGAAAGCGAGGTTGGTTCTTCCGGGACGTGCGCCGGGCGGCAGAAGCGGCGGCAGGTAACGATGGTTGAGAAAAATCAGGGCCACAGAAAAGATCACCGTGCCGACGAAACCGATCACGGCGGAAACGAGGATCAGGGGCCCGGGCTCGGCAAAGCCGGCGGTGATCGCGGTGATCGCCGTGAGCAGAAGTAGAAAGACCACGTACCACGTGCGCACCGAAACGGCGCGCGAGCGGGGGAAGAAGGCGTAAATGCAATCGGTGTGGATCCGGCTGACGGCGTCCGCCGTTGCCAGCCACGTATCGGAGAGAAAGGCCGCGGCGACCACGAGAAACAAGAGCCGTCCCACCGCTCCCCAGCTCACCTCGAAAAAGCGGCTCTGCACCACGGCCAGCTCGTAACCCTGCGGCACGAGCCCTTTGGGGTGGAGCAGGGCATAGGCCAGCAGGCAGGTCATCAGGGTCGTGAGGAGGTTGCCGCCGATGCCGACGCCCACATCCCAGCCGAGGTACCGCTGCCAGCGCGGCAGGTGCGTCAGAGCGCCGTCCTCCGCCGGCACGAAGCCCGATGACGGGATCGCTTCGGGCTTGCCAGTTATCGGACCGGTGATGCGCCCCATGTAGCGGGCCATACCGACTCCTTTGTCCCGCACCCAGTAGGAGTAAAACAGTGTCCAGAACCCTCCCAACCCGGCAAAGGTGATCGCGGTCAGAAGCTTCGTGGCGTCAGCCGGGTCCCAGGGCCGCGCCGGAGGCCAGCGCGCCACGAAAAGGGCTTTGAGGAACTCGGGCAGCGCGCGAGCGACATCCGGGTTGGCGCAGGCCCAGAGCAGGCCGGCGAGCGTGAAAAGCGCCACGCCCCACATGAAGGCCTCGACCAGGCGGTAGATCACCTTGCTCACCAGGATGGCGGCGAGGAACAGCGCCATCGAGAGATACCCCCAGAAAAGGGTCTGACCGCGCGGCGACCATCCGCGCGGCAGGCCCGTAAGGGCCGCCAGCGACGTCCCGCCGGCGGCGGCAAAGGCGCCGAACCACAGAAAGGAAAGCGTCATCAGCATCCACAAGGCCAGAGCGAAGCGGCGGTCGAGGCGGATGAATCCCTGGAAGATGCTCTCGCCGGTCAAGAGAGTGTAGCGGCCGATTTCATAGGTGACCGGGAACTGCAACAGGCAGGCCGGGATCAGGAGGAAGAGAAACGCCAGACCGTATTTCGCGATCATGTAGGGCCACCAGATCAGCTCTCCGCTTCCCTGCGCGAGCGCCATGAAGATTACGCCGGGGCCCAGATAGGCGACGATCCCGGGTAGCGGCGGCAGCGAGGCTGTCTTGTACGGCGGGAGACGACCCCAGGAGCCGCTTTCCGGAAAAGCGGTGCTATTCGACTCGGTGGACGGCACCTTCGGGCAGGAGGGCGATGAAGGCTTCCAGGGCTTCGCGCAGGTAGTCGGGGTCTTTCGATTCCAGCGTGACCTTGACCTTGTATTCGGGGACATCGAGGACCGGGTACGAGCCCAGAAGCAGCTTCGGATAGCGCGCCAGGAGATCGTGCATCAGGCCGGCGATCACGCCTTCCCCCTGCTTGACGAAGACCGTCTTGAGGAAGAAGGGCTCGTCGCGGAACCTTTCCTCGATCGCGTGGAAACGCTCCTGGAGGATTTTGGGAATCCCGGGAAGAATGAAAACGTTTCGGATCTTGACGACCGGCGCAAACAGAGCCTCGGTGGCGAGGAGCTCCGCGCCTTCGGGAACGTTGGCCATTCTCAGGCGCGCTTCGTTGATGTCGGCGCCGAGGCGGCGCCGCATCCGCTCCTCGAGATCCGGATGGCGCACCACCGGCAGGCCGAAACCGCGGGCGACCCCGTCGATCGTGACGTCGTCGTGCGTCGGTCCCACCCCGCCGCTGGTGAAAACGAAATCGTAGCTCCGCGAAAATTGAGCGACCTCCTCGGCGATCAGCTCGACCTCGTCGGGAATGGTACTGATCTTGCGGACCTCCACGCCGAGGCGGCGCAGCTCGCGGCAGAGAAAGTGGGAGTTGGTGTCCTGGGTCTTGCCCGACAGCACCTCGTTGCCGATGACCACGATGCCGGCGGTCTTGGACATGGCTCGTCTCTGTTACAGCAACCCGCCACCGGCGGGAAAGGGGGCCGCGAGGGCCGGGGTTACCGGTCGAACTCGCTGCAGCTCATGAAGTAGCGGCACTTCGGGTTGGAGCAAACAAAGCGGCATTTGCGATTGATCAGCTTGGAGCCGCAGACGGGACACCACTCCCACCAGGCTTCCGGTTCTCGCTTTGCGCTCGTGGGAGCTGCGGCTTGCACCATGGTCGGTCCGCCGAAAGCCGGAACGCACCGCCCGCTGCGGCGTTGCGCAACGCGGCTCACTGGGTGTTGTAAAGGAAAACAGCCGGATTGGCAAGCGGCGGGTCGGCCGCCGCGGCATTTTCCGGCCGGGACATGGACAAGCCCGGCTCGCCGTATTATACATTTGCCGTGTCATCCGGGGCTCGAGCGTCCGAGCCCCTCCTCCGGACAACACGCGTGAGCAGGCAACCCCCGAAAAGCCCGGAAGAGCTGAAAGCCGAGCGGCGCCGGGAACGATGGAACGCCTTCTGGACCCCGTTCATCACCATGGCGTCGATCGTCAGCTCCGTTGCGGGAATGATGTTCCTGATCAAGACATGCCAGGAGAGGCCTTTCCCCGTTCCCATCCTGCCGCCGACATCGCCCCTCAATCGCCCTCCGGCGAAGGAAAGCCAACCCGAAAAACCCGCGGGAAAGCCGGCGGCATCCACACGGGCCCAAGCGCAGAGCGTGGAAGCGGAGCCGCGGGCCAGATGAGCCGCCCGGCTCGGCGCGGTCTGCCTGCCTGTGGCTTGGGCCGCGCCGTTTTGATCGGGTTTCGAGTTCCGTTATAATCGAAGCTCCGAGGCGCGCGGGCCGCCTCTTCGAGCAGCTTCAATGAAACCGTTCGGCGTTATCTTGCTGGCCGCGGGCCAGGGTACCCGGATGAAATCCGGGATCCCCAAGGTTCTCCATCCGCTCGCCGGAAAGCCCTTGTTCCTCCACGTGCTCGCAACCGCGAAGAGCCTTCACCCGCAGAGAATCGCGGTGGTCGTGGGGCACGGAGCCGACGCCGTACGGGGCGCTTATTCGGGTGGGGACGTGCAATGGGTCCTCCAAGCGGAGCAGCGCGGCACGGCGCACGCGGTCCTGTGCGCGGAGAGCGTCTTTGACGGCTTCGACGGCGACGTGCTGATCCTGAGCGGCGACGTGCCGATGCTCACCGAGGGGACGCTGCAGGAGCTTCTGCGACGCCATCGCGAGCGGGAGGCGGCGGTTACCTTCCTCACGGCGCGCCCCGAACGGCCGGCCGGCTACGGCCGGGTGGTGCGCGGGCCGGGGGGCGAGGTGGAGCGTATCGTCGAGGAAAAGGACGCGACCGAAGCCGAAAAGGCGATCGGCGAGGTCAACGCGGGCGTTTACGTCGCTTGCGCCCGGTTTCTCTTTCGGACCCTCAAACGGGTCGGCGACCGCAACCGGCAGCGGGAATACTATCTGCCCGACGTCATCGGGATCGGGTTGGCGGAGGGGTCGAGGATCGAAGCCGTCGAGGCGCGCGACGCGCGCGAGGCGCTCGGCGTCAATACCAGAGAGGAGCTGGCGGCGATGGAAAAGAGCCTGCAGGAAAGGATCAACCGCAAGCACATGCTGGCCGGAGTGACGCTCAAGGACCCGCAAACCACCTATATCGACGAGGGCGTGACGATCGGCAGGGATTCGGTGATCGGCCCCAATACCCACTTGCTCGGGCAGACGGTGATCGGGGAGGGCTGCGTCGTCGACGGCAGCGCGTATCTCACCGACGCGGAAATCGGCGACCGCGTCCATCTCCGCTTTTCCGTGGTGCTGACCCGCTGCCGGGTTGCCAGCGGCGCGATCGTCGGGCCGTTCGCCCACCTCCGCCCCGGGACCGATCTCGGCGAAAACGTTCACATCGGCAACTTCGTCGAATGCAAGGAGGCACGGCTCGGCGCCGGGACGAAGGCCAACCATCTCACTTACCTCGGCGACGTCACGGTCGGGCGCGAGACCAACATCGGCGCCGGCACCATCACCTGCAACTACGACGGATTCCGCAAGTACCGCACCCGCATCGGCGACCGGGTTCAGGTCGGGAGCGACACCACGCTGGTGGCGCCGGTCACCCTCGGCGACGACGTTTACGTCGCCACCGCCACCACGGTCCGGCGGGACGTGCCGGCCGGCGCGCTGGTGTTCAACGAACGGCAGGAGCGCGTCCGCGAGGGCTGGACCGCCGAGAAACGCCGCAGGATGCGGGAGGGCGAGTCCTGATGTGCGGCATCGTCGGCTACATCGGCGGCCGCGAGGCGGCGCCTCTGATCCTGGAAAGCCTGCGCAAGCTCGAATATCGAGGCTATGATTCGGCCGGCATCGCCGTGCTGAACGAGGGGCGGATCTCGGTCCGCCGCTGCGCCGGGAAGCTCGCCAACCTCGAGCAGATTCTCAGTCGCGATCCGATGCCCGGAACCGTCGGCATCGGGCACACCCGCTGGGCGACTCACGGCCGCCCGTCCGAGACCAACGCTCACCCTCACCGCGCCGGCGACATCGTCGTCGTGCACAACGGCATCATCGAGAATTACCTCGAGCTCAAGGAGCAGCTGACGCGCCGGGGGATCCGGTTCTCCTCGGAAACCGACACGGAGATCGTCGCGCACCTGGTGGCGGAGAAGGTCGAGCGCGGCATGGACTTTCTGGAGGCCGTGCGCAGAAGCCTCCGCGAGATCCGCGGCTCGTACGCGCTGCTCTTTCTCAACCAGAGGGATCCGCAGCGGCTCATCGTGGCGAAAAATTCGACGCCGATCGTCATCGGCTGGGGTGAGGGCGAGACTTTCGTCGCCTCGGACATTCCCGCGTTGCTCGACTACACCCGCAAGGTCACCTTTCTGGAGGACGGCGAGGTCGGCGAGGTGTCGATCGGATCGGTGCGGCTGCTCAACGGCAAGGGGGCGACCGTCGCGCGGCCGTTCCGCGAGATCACGTGGGACGCGGTGGCGGCGCGCAAGGGCGGCTATCGTCATTTCATGCTCAAGGAGATCCACGAGCAGCCCCGGGCGGTCGCCGATACCTTCCGCGGCCGCATCTCGCTGCGCAGCGGCGACGTCTCCCTGGAGACGATCCGAGTCACCGCGAGCGAGGCACGCCGGATCGAGCGCGTGCACCTCGTGGCCTGCGGCACCGCGTGGCACGCCTGCCTCGTCGGCAAGTTCATGCTCGAAGAGATCGCGCAGGTTCCGGCCGAGGTCGACTACGGGTCCGAGTTCCGCTACCGGACGCCGCTCATGAACCCGCGGTCCGTGCTGCTGATGGTGAGCCAGTCGGGCGAGACCGCGGACACGCTGGCGGCGGTCGAGATCGCACGGCAGAAAAAGGCCAAGGTGCTTTCGATCTGCAACGTGGTCGATTCGTCGATCGCGAGGAAATCGGACGGCGTGCTCTACACCCACGCCGGGCCCGAGATCAGCGTGGCGAGCACCAAGGCCTTCACGACGCAGCTCACCGCGCTCTATCTTCTGGCGGTCGCGCTCGGCCGCGCCCGAGGGCGGCTCAGCCGGGCGGCGGCGAAAAAGCTGCTGGCGGACTTGATGCATCTGCCGCACTGGATCGAGGAGACGCTCAAGCTCGAGAGCGAGATCGAGCCGCTGGCCCGGGAGCTCGGCCACAGCTCGGATTTCCTCTACCTGGGCCGGGGCATCAACTATCCGATCGCGCTCGAAGGCGCGCTGAAGCTCAAGGAAATCTCGTACATCCACGCCGAAGGCTATCCCGCAGGGGAAATGAAGCACGGTCCGATCGCGCTGATCGACGAGCAGATGCCGGTGGTCGTGCTGCTGCCCAAGGATCGTTATTTTCAAAAGACGCTGGGCAACCTCAAAGAGGTGGAATCGCGCGGCGGCAAGATCGTGATCGTGACCGACGAAAAGACGCTGGGGCCGGAAATTTCGGCCCTTCGGGTGCTCACCGTGCCCAGGGCATCCCATTTCTTGACCCCGATCGTTCTGAGCATCCCGCTGCAGTTGCTCGCCTACCACATCGCGGTCCACCGGGGCACGGACGTGGACCAGCCGCGCAATCTCGCCAAGAGCGTCACGGTGGAGTGAGGTCACCGGCGGCGGTCGCCGTCAAGCGGAGCGCAGCGCTCCAGCGCTCTCTTCCGGGGGCACCGTGTTGATGAACATCCCCGAGCCCCATTCGAAGCCGGCGACCCCGGTGATCCGCGGCAAGACCTCGAAACGCCAGTGATAGGAATTCTCGTGGCCGCGAAGCGGCGCGGAGCGCAGCACCCAGTTGAGCGCGGGCCGGCCGAGGCGACGATCGATCCGGCCCAGCAGATCCTGCAGAATTTCCGCGAGCGCCCTGAGCGAGGGCGCAGTCGAGCCGAAATCGGCGGCGTGATCGATCGGGAGGATCCAGGTTTCGTAGGGAAAGCGCGGGGCATAGGGACACAGGGCCACGAAACGGCCGTTTTCGCTCACGAGCCGGCTACGGTCGCGCCGCTCGTCCTCGATCCAGTCGCAGTACCGGCAGCGGCCGCGGGCGCGGTAGAACTCGTCGGCGAGCCGCAGCTCCGCGGAGAAATCGGGCGGCAGGAGCGGAGCGGCGACGAGCTGGGAGTGGACATGTTCGAGCGTCGCCCCGGCCGCCGCGCCTTCGTTTTTGTAGACGAGAACGTAGCGCCAGGCATCGTTCGCCCGGTGGGCCGCAATGCGGTCGCGGTAGGCGCTCAGGACCTCTTCCAGCCGGGTCAGCCCCAGCTCGGCAGCGCGCTTGACATGGTCGGGGCTCTCGATGATCACCTCGTGCGCTCCCACGGCGCTCATGCTCTCGCGAAAGGGCGAGGGTTGCGGGCTTTCCGCAGACTCGTCGGCGCCGAGGGCGGGATACTTGTTGGGGACGACGCGCAACCTCCAGCCGGGCCCGTTCGGTCTGCCCGCGTCGTCGCGGTAAGCCAGCACTTCGGGCGGTGTGTTGTTTTCGGCGCCGCTGCAAAACGGACAGGGCGCGGCGTCCCCGCGGCGGTCGAGGCGCGAGCCGGGCCGACCTGCCCTCTCGGGCGCGACGATCACCCAGCGGGTCGAGAAAGGGTCTTTTCTCAGCTCGGGCATGGAGCGCGGCGGCGTGGTCGTGCCTCCTAGGTTTCACGTGTCGACGACGCTACGGTCGGCAGGAACCCTCTGGCGAAAAAATAAATCTCCGACGAGCCGCGCCGCGTCGCCTCGGGACGAGTACGTTGGACCGACTGGAAGTGATTCTTGATCTCGCGCGCGAACGTCTCGAGCTCGGCGCTCACGAAGCTCTTGACGAGAAAGCTCCCGCCCGGCCTCAGCAGCCGCAGCGCTGCGCCGAGCGCGGCCCGGTTGAGCTCGAGGCAGCGGGCTTCGTCGGTATCGCGCACCCCCGTTAGCTTCGGCGACAGGTCCGAGAGCACGCAATCGGCGAGGCCGCCCAGCAGCCGCGTGATCTGCCGGAGGCTTTCTTCGGAGGTGACATCTCCCTGAAGCGTGACCACGTTTTCCTCGCCGAGCGGGCCGATCGGCTGCAGGTCGATCCCGACCACCTTTCCGTGCGGGCCCGCGAGACGGCTTGCGACCTGAAGCCAGCCTCCGGGAGCCGCGCCGAGATCGACGACGCGATCGCCGGGGCGGATGATGCGGAAACGCTCCTGCAGCTCGATCAGCTTGTAGGCGGCGCGCGACAGGTAGCCCTCTCGCTTCGCTTTTCGGTAATAGCTGTCGCGCGGCTTGTAGACCATGGGGGCGCGATTAAAAAAAAGGCCCAGCGCCGGGCTGGGCCTCGGAAGCGGCATCCGGCGGGACGGCCTATTTCCCCTTGACCTGAAACTCGACCCGGCGGTTGACCGCGCGGGCCCAGCTGGTGGGCTGATCGATGAGCGGCCTGCTTTCTCCCTGACTCACGGCCGTGACGCGAGCCGGATCGATGCCGAGAGCCTGGAGCTCGGCCAGGACCGCCTGGGCCCGGCGCAGGCCGAGCCGTCGGTTGTACTCCTCGCTTCCTACCTCGTCAGCGTGTCCTTCGATAACCACGGTGAGGTCGGACTTTTCCTTGAGCCGCTGCGCCGCGAGGTAAACCTTGCCCTTGCCGAGATCGGTCAGTTGGGCGGAGTCGAAGCGGAAGGCCACGTCGGGAAGGACGACCTTTTCGACCTCGACGATCTTCGGGACTTCCTTGTAGACCGTTCGCTCGACGGGAACTTCGACCGTTTTCACGGTTTCGACGACACGTTCCCGCGGCTTCGCGGCCGCCTGAGGCGGAGCGGACCCCCGCCGCGGAGCGCTCTGCATCGCGCCGTAGGGCTTGTCGGGATCGGCCATGATCGGCGGGTGGGGAGTATGGCCGAAGATCTTTTCCTGGAACTCGGTTCCGCTCACGAGCAGGTGAAGGGGCCGGAAGATCACCCATTCCAGAAGCACGCCGCCGGGGTGCACGAGATAGGCCGCCACCCTGAGCGGATGGGACTGGCTGTCGTCGTACTCGTCGGGAGCGGCCTGGACCGGCTTTGCGGCCGGGACCGAAGCGAGCGCCGCGACCACGACCGCGACTTGCAAAGCGCGCATAAGCCCCCCAATTCGGAGCATGATGGGGCCAGTTTAGGGGCCTCCTTCCGCTTTGTCAAATCAATCGTTGCCGCTCGACGTTCTTGTAAACGTTCCCGTCCTGGCATAAGAGAATCAAAAGAGTCGCTGAGCTCGACCATGTCGCGAAAAGAAGCGTTTTTGCAGAAGCTGCGGGAGATCAAGGAGACCGACGGGGTGCTCTGGCTCATCTCCGTAGGCCACGCCTTCACCCACTGGTGTCCGGCCACTTTCTACCTGATGCTCCCGTTCCTGGTCACCGAGCTGGGTCTCACCTACGGCCAGGCCGGTTTTCTCATAACGATTCGCGCGGCGGCCAACTTCCTCGTCAACCTTCCGGCGGGTTTGCTCGTGGATCTGGTGGGCCAGAAGGCGCTGCTCATGGCTCTGGCGTTGATCTGCACGGGGGTTCCCTATTTTCTCGTGGGCCTGAGCCACAGCTTCTTCTGGGTCGCGTTGTTCATGGCTTTCGTCGGCGTCGGCAACTATCTGTGGCATCCGGCGGCGATCTCGACCCTGTCCGAAAGATATCCCGAGCGCCGCGGCTTCGCCATCGCCATCCACGCGATCGGGCCGAACGTGGGCGAGAGCATCGCGCCGCTCGTGATCGGAGTGCTGCTGTTGTCGCTGTCGTGGCGCAACGTACTTTTCTTGAATCTCATTCCCGGCGTGATCGTCGCGCTCCTTCTCTGGAGGTTCTTGTTCGGAAAGCTGCCGACACGCGTCGCGGCGAGCCGGGGCTTGTCGCTGGGCGCCTATCTGGCGGGGCTCAGGGCCACGGCGCGCAACCCCAGCGTCCTGCTGCTCGTAGTCGCGGCCGGGCTGCGCTCGATGACGCAGCAGGGGCTCCACACCTTCCTTCCCATCTATCTCACGCACACGCTGGGGCTTTCGAGCGCGGCGGCCGGCCTCTATCTCTCGCTGACGCAAACCGCGGGGATGATCGGAACGCCGATCGCGGGGACGCTCTCGGACCGGGGCGGCCGGAAACGGGTGCTCACGGCAGGTCTGGCGTCCGCGAGCGCGGTTCTGGTGGTTCTCGCCGTGTTCCGGGTCACCTGGTTGTTCGTCACGGCGCTGGCGCTCCTGGGCTTCTTCCTGTACGCGGTCAGGCCGGTCATCTGGGCCTGGGTCCTCGATCTCGCGCCCAAGGAGCTGGGGGGCACAATGGTGAGCTTTTTCTCGGCGTCGCAGTCGCTCCTGAGCTCGCTCTCTCCGGTCCTTTGCGGCGTGATCGCCGATCGCTGGGGAGTCCTTGCGGCTTTTTATTTTCTTGCGGGTACGATCCTGCTCGCCAACCTCATCGTGCTCGCGATTCCCGAACCGCGCGCGGAACCGGCGACCGGGCTCGCACCGAGCGGCCCGGTTCAGGTTCCCGCCGATTGATTGAGTGGAACGCATGGCAGTCGGGCTGGAAAGGAGAGAGCGCGTGGCCGTCGTTTCGGTCGATCGGCCACCGCTCAACGTTCTGGACCTCGAAACGCTCCGGGAGCTGGATCGGGCTCTCGCCTCGGCGGCGCGCGAGCCGTCCCTGGACGTGGTCGTGCTGCGGGGAGCGGGGGAGCGGGCGTTTTCGGCGGGCGTGGACGTTCGAGACCACGTCAAGGAAAAGGTGCCCGAGATGCTGGAGACGGTCCACGGTGTGATCCGCCGGCTGTGGAGCCTGCCGCAGGTGACGTTGGCCGCGGTGCGGGGGCTCTGCCTCGGCGGCGGCTGCGAGCTCGCCATGGCGTGCGACCTGGTGATCGCCTCCGAGGACAGCGTCTTTGCCACCCCGGAGATCGACGTCGGCTGCTATCCGCCGGTGGCGCTAGCGTGCTTTTCCGCATTGATCGGCTATCGCCGGGCAGCCGAGATGATCCTCACCGGACGGCGCTTCTCGGCGCGGGAGGCCCACGCGATGGGGCTCGTCAGCCGCGTCTACCCTCCCGCCGAGCTCGGGAGCGGGTTGGAAGCGCTGCTGACGGAGCTGCTGGAAAAGAGCAGCGCGGTTCTCCGCATCACGCTCAAGGGGTTGCGCGAGCTGTCGCAGCGCGACTTTTCGGCCGCCCTCCGGCGCGCCGAGGAGATTTACCGCGACGACCTGCTTCGGACCCGGGACGTCGAAGAAGGAGTGCAGGCTTTCCTGGAAAAGCGAAAACCCCGCTGGACGCACGGCTGACTCCGCTGCAGCGTTCCAAAAGCGAGGGCGCTGTGTTATTTGAAGGAGCTGAATCGACAGGTGAACCGCCACGGAAGGATAGTTTGCGGCTTCTGGTTCCCGGGTTTCTCGTTTTTACCCTGGACTTTTGAACGAATGAGCCGCCGCCAAGCGCTGCGGCCAGGAGGTCTCGGCCCGAGCGGGCCGGGTGCGACGTCTCCGTACCGACGAACCCGCTGACAGTCCTTTTTCGGATGCCCGATTTCGACATTACCATCACCACCGACCCGGGCGCGGTCCGCGAGGCGCAACGGTTGAGGTTCGAGGTGTTCAACCTGGAGATGGGCAGAGGACTCAAGTCCTCTTACGCGTCCGGTCTGGACGTCGACGAGTTCGACCGTTTCTGCGAGCACTTGATCGTGCGCGAGCCCGCGGGCCGGGAGGTGATCGGAACTTACCGCTTGCTTCTCGGGTCGCAGGCGCGACGGCACATCGGTTTCTATTCGGAAAAAGAATTCGACCTCTCGAACATTAAGAAGCTCGGCGGCGAGCTGCTCGAGCTCGGGCGAACCTGCGCCCGCAAGGATTTTCGCGATCGCTCCTTGATCCCGCTCATGTGGGAGACCATCGGGGATTACGTCAGGCGGAATCACGTGCGGTTCCTGTTCGGCTGCGCGAGTCTTTACACCGCCGACCCGCAGCAGGTGAGCGAAATTTACGCGTTGCTCAAGCGCGATCACTACGCGCCGGAGCGGTTTCGCGTCCAGCCGCTTCCCTCCTGCCGTTTCGAAAACCTCAGGGAAGACGTCGAGATCGCCGAGGAGCAAGGGCTTTTCCTCAAGCTTCCCAGCCTGATCAAGGGCTATTTACGGCTCGGGGCCGTGGTCTGCGGGCCGCCCGCTCTTGATGCGGAGTTCGGGACCACGGATTTCTTCCTGCTCCTCGACATCGGCAGCCTGCAGGGCGATTATCTTCGCCGGATCGGCGTCGGAGCGTAGCGAGCGATGCGCTGGGTAAAGCTCTTCGCGGTTCTTTCCCTCTGGGCGTTCTTCTTCGCGCTGGTCGCCTGGGCGCATTTCTGGATCAGCGTCCTGCGAATCCCCAATCGCTGGAAGATCGTCAGCCGCCTGGTGCGCAGCTTCACGTTGCTCCTGCGGTTCATCCTGAACATCAAGGTCACGGTGCTCGGGAACGAAGGGCGGCTGGAGCGGGGCGGTTACGTGATCATCAGCAACCACTTGAGCTACGTCGACGGCATCGTGCTCGGCAGCATCTTCCCCGTGGTTTACGTGACCAAGAAGGAGGTCAAACGCTGGCCGATCATCGGCCTGTGGAACCAGCTCTGCGGCGCGATTTTCATCGACCGACAGCACAGGCAGAAGATCTCGGGAGTGGTCGAAGAGATCACCCGCAAGCTCAAGCAGGAGGCCAACGTCCTGCTTTTTCCTGAGGGTACCTCGACCAACGGAGACCGCATGCTGCGCTTCCAGACGGCGCCGCTGGCAGGGCCGTTGCGGGCGCGCTGCGTCATTGTGCCGGTGACGCTGGTCTACAAGTCGATCGAGGATCGGCCTGTCACCGCCGCCAACCGGGATCTGGTCTACTGGTACGGCGACATGGATTTCATCAGCCACTTCTGGCGGCTGATGGCGGCGCGGAGCGTGGAGGCCCTGGTCACGATCCAGCCGGCGGTGGAGTGCTTTCGCTATCCCGACAATTCCGCCGGCCGCAAGCAGCTGGCGGAAGATTGCTATGCGCGCGTGCTGGGGCAGCCGGTTGGCGACGAGGCGGCCCGCGAGAGCGCCGAGGCCGGCGAGGCCGGCCGCGACGGGGGGCTACTGCGCGGTTAGCTGCTTCTTGATGTTCTCGACGAATTCCTTGAGCATCGCGTCCGCTTTGCGGCGGATGATCGGCTGCCCGAATTCCCCGATCTTCCCGAGGATGTTGACGTCGGTTTCGACCAGCAGCTCGGTCTGAGAGGCCCCGATCTCCTTGAGCGTCATGCGGGTGCGGCCGTTGACGGCGCCCGCCGCCATCCGGTCCTTCGCCTCGGCCCGCAACGCGGCGCGCCAGTTGGCCTTGTCGCGCTCTTCGACGACGATCTTACCCTGCAGGTTGAGCGCAATCGGCCCCACCCGGACCTTCAGGTTACCTTCGTACGTGGTGTCGTCGATCTTGGTCACCGACTCCACGCCCGGAAGCGATTGCGCCACGCGCGGCACGTCCATGAGGAATTCCCATAGAGGCTCGCGGGCGACGGGGATCTGGGCGCTCTGGTTGAATTTCACCGCTTCTTTCCTTTCGTGGTTGCTTTCCTGATCGCTTTGACGGCCTTGCGGGCGGGCTTGCTCCGCGCGGCTTCCCGGATGGCGGCCAGCGCCTTTTCCAGGGCGCGGCGCACGAAAACCCCGGCCATCTCCTTCTTGTATCCGGCCGAGCCCCGAAAATCGCTCACCGGGTCCGCGGCCGCCTTCGCCTTTTCCGCGGCCTCGGCGAAGGCCTCCGGCTTGACCGGCTGCCCGCGCAGCACCGCTTCCGCCTCGGTGGCGCGAATCGGAGTGTTGCCGGCGCTCCCCAGCGCAATGCGCGCGTCGGCGATCGTCTTTCCGGTCTTGTCCAGCGTCAAGAGCGCGGCGGCCGAAACCGTGGCGTAGTCGTCGGCGGTGCGGGGCAGGAACTTCAGATACGCCGCGCCGCTGTTGGGCGGGAGCCTGGGGATGCTCACTTCCGTGATGATCTCATCGGGGTTCAACACGGTTTCATAGTAGTCCGTGAAGAACTGATCGAGCGGGATCACGCGGCTCCCGGAGGCGGAGGTCGCCTTGACCGTCGCGCCGAGGGCGATCAGGGTCGGGGGGGGATCCTGGTTCGGATCGGCATGCGCCAGCCCGCCGCCCACCGTCGCCATGTTGCGCACGCGCAGGGTGGCGACGTGATGGTAAGTTTCGGCCAGCACCGGCCAGCGCCGCCGCACGAGCGGAGAGGTCTCGACGTCACGGTGCGTAGCCAGGCCGCCGATGCGCAGCCCGCCGTTGCTCGCCTCGATGCCGTTGTACCCCCGGACCGACCGCAGGCTGATCAGGCAGGCCGGCCTGACCAGGCGCTGCTTCATCATGATGATCAGCGCCGTGCCGCCGGCGATCAGCTTGGCGTCGCTCCCGAACTCCTTCAGAGCGGCGTGGACTTCCTTGAGGTTCTTCGGGGTGCGGTATTCAAATGGAATCATGGCCGTTGGTCCCGTTATTTGGCGAATTCGTGCGCTCGCTGGATCGATTCGATGATCTTGTAGTAGCCCGTGCAGCGGCAGAGATTACCCATCATCCAGTCCTTGATCTCTTCCTCGGTCGGTCTGGGGTTGTGGTCCAGAAGCGCCTTGGCCGCGACCACCTGGCCCGGGGTGCAGATCCCGCACTGGAAACCGCCGTACTGGATAAAGCTCTTCTGCACCGGGTGCAGCTCGCCGTTCTTGGCCAGACCCTCGACCGTGGTGATCTCGTGGCCGTCCGCGAACACCGCGAGCGTCAGGCAGGAGCTGATCATGTCGCCGTCCATGAGTACGGTGCACGCGCCACACACGCCCACGCTGCACCCTTCCTTGGTGCCCGTGAGCCCGAGGTCGTAGCGCAGGCAGTCGATCAACAGGCGGTTGGTCGGAACCTCCAGCTCGACCCTCTTTCCGTTGACGCGGAACTTAATGTTCTTTTTCATCGCGGTTCCTTTCACGTGATGGTGTTCCGGAGCGGGATGGACATCCGCTCTTATAGAAAGAAACAGCGCAAACTGCAAGCCGATCGCCGGCCGATTCCCCGGACGGCCCGGGCCAGCGGAGCGGCCTGCGACGACGCTCAGAACGCGATCACCGAGCGAATCGACCTGCCTTCCTGCATCAGCTCGAAGGCGCGGTTGATCTCGTCCAGCGGAAACGTGTGCGTAATGAGCGGGTCGATCTTGATCTCGCCGCGCAGGTAGCGCTCGACGTAGCCGGGAAGCTGGGAACGCCCCTTCACTCCGCCGAACGCCGTTCCGCGCCAGACTCGCCCGGTCACCAGCTGAAAGGGCCGGGTGCTGATTTCCTCGCCGGCGCCGGCCACGCCGATGATCACCGACTCTCCCCAGCCCTTGTGGCAGCACTCGAGCGCCGCGCGCATCGTGGCGACGTTGCCGATGCACTCGAACGAATAGTCGACGCCGCCATCGGTGAGATCTACGATCGTCTCCTGAACGGGCCTCGCCAAATTCGATGCGTCGACGAAGTCGGTCGCCCCGAGGCTCTTCGCCGTGACGAACTTGGCCGGGTTGATGTCGACCGCGATGATGCGCGCCGCCCTGGCCATGACCAGCCCCTGGATGACGCTGAGCCCGATACCGCCCAACCCGAACACCGCGGCGGTCGAGCCTGGCCGCACTTTGGCCGTGTTGAGCACCGCTCCGATGCCGGTGGTGATGCCGCACCCGAGCAGGCAGACCTTGTCCAGCGGCGCCGCCGGGTCGATCTTCGCCACCGCGATCTCGGGAAGCACGGTGTACTCGGAGAACGTGGACGTTCCCATGTAGTGAAAGATCGTCTTTCCGTTCACGGAAAAGCGCGACGTGCCGTCGGGCATCACGCCCTTGCCCTGGGTGGCGCGGATGGCGCCGCAGAGATTGGTGCGCCCGGAGAGGCAGAACTTGCAGCGGCCGCACTCCGGGATGTAGAGCGGGATGACGTGATCCCCGGCCTTCACGCTGTCAACTCCGGGGCCGGTTTCGACCACCACGGCTCCACCCTCGTGTCCCAGGATCGCGGGAAAGAGCCCTTCGGGATCCTTCCCCGAGAGCGTGTAGGCGTCGGTGTGGCAAACCCCGGTCGCCTTGACCTGGAGGAGGACTTCGCCGTCCCTCGGACCCGCGACCTCGACTTCCTCAATCGTCAGCGGCTTGCCTGCTTCCCAGGCCACCGCAGCGCGCGCTTTCATGAGACGTCCGTCGGTGCGTGGCTTCGGCGCCGGACCGGATCGATTTTCGGGCCCGGCGTGCCCTAAAGCGTTACCACAAGCCCGCGCCGAACGCCACGGCCCTCGGGACCGAAGCGGTGATCCCTCCGGCCGGCGAGCCGGCGCGTTGACATTCAGGTCGCGTCTGCCGTAGCGTTGCCTGGGTGCGGCGTAAAACCGGTAACGACCGATGGCCATGAAGACCAAAGGCGAGATCGAGGCGGAAATCAGTCGGGCGATCGTGCAGTTCGAGATCGACTACATGGGTCGGGGGCCGCGCGAGACCGAGACGCACATCGTCGAGGACATGGTTCTGGTACGGCTTACGGGAGTTTTCACGCGGGCCGAGGAGCAGCTCATCCGGACCGACGACGGAGCGGAGCTCGTCAAGAAGATGCGCTCGACGCTCATCGAAAAGGCAAAGCCGTTGCTTTGCCGGGTCGTGGGCGAAATTACCGGCGCCAGAGTCGTCGATCTGCACACCGACATCAGCCCGGCGTCGGGGGTGAGGGTGTTCGTTTTCAGCGTGGAAAGAAACCTTGAAGCCGAGCTGACGCGCCGAAGGGGAGCTTGACTCCCCGGCGAAGGCATCCTATATAGAGTCAGTTCCGGGCGCGTTGCGAACGGTTGTGGGCTTTGCTTGCGGGGCGATCCGGTCGCCCGCAGGCCGAAGCCGCGAGCCCGGGTTTTGAGACAACCAGCCGGTAGGCGGAACAGAAGGCGCTCTCGTTCGGGAGCGCTCGCTGTTGCGCAAGCCAGCTCAACCTTCTGGGTTGATGCTGGCTTTTTTTTTTGGGAAAGGAGGACAGCCGTGGGGCGCTGGGAACCGTTACTTTGGATCGTTGGCGCGGGAGTGATCTGGTTTTGCCTGAACCTGGCGATCGGCTCCCTGAAAACCAAGCTCAAGAGGGGCCGCCGTCAAGAAACTTCCGCCGCCGAAAGCTAATCGGCGTCGATAACCTCCCGGCAGCGCGGGGAGACAGCGAAGGCGCGTCGATGACGTTTCCTTCCGAGCACGATTTCGCGCTGTTTCTCTTTCAACTTTTTATCCTGCTGTCCGCAGCATTGGCCCTGGGCGGCTTCCTGCGGGCAGTGCGGCAGGCTGCGGTGGTCGGCGAGATTGCGGCCGGAGTTTTGCTCGGGCCGTCGGTTCTTGGCGCATTTGCCCCTGATCTGGCCGCATTGCTTTTCCCTCCTTCTCAAACCCACATGCTGGGCACGATCGCATGGCTCGGCAGCATTTTCTTGCTGCTGGCCGCGGGTACGGAAGTCGACCTCGCCACGCTGAGGCACGAGCGGCGCGTGGTCGCGACGACCAGTGTTTTCGGAATCGCCGTCCCCTTCGCGCTCGGCTTGATTTTCGGCTTGCTTTTGCCCGAGAGCTATCTGGTGAGGCCCGAGCAGCGATGGCTTTTTGCGCTGTTCATGGCAGTGGCGATGTCGATTTCAGCCATTCCGCTGGTGGCCAAGATGCTCATGGACATGAATTTGCTCAAGGCCCCCGTAGGCCAGGTCATCATCGGGGCGGCGGTGGCCAACGATCTCATCGGCTGGATTTTCTTCACGATCATCCTGGGCCTGCTCGGCAGCGGATTCGGCGGGGCCGGGGCCATCGCGGGAGCCGTGGCGATGACCCTGACCTTCGCCGCATTTTGCCTGACAGCGGGAAGGACGCTCATGGCACGGCTCTTTTCGGTTTTTCACGCTCTCGGCTTTCCGGCCGAAGGCATCCTCGGTTTGGCGGTTCTCACGACCTTTTTGTGCGCCGCTGTTGCCCAGTGGATAGGGGTGCACGCCATTTTCGGCGCTTTTCTTGCGGGCGTGATGATCGGGGAGACCGGCGAAATCGCCAACCATACGAGGGACACGGTGCGCGGATTCGTGCTCTATCTCTTTGCGCCGCTGTTTTTTGCTTCCATGGGGCTCCGAGCGGATTTCCTCCGCCACTTCGATGTCGGTCTGGTTTCGGGGATGCTTGCCGTCGCCTGTCTCGGGAAGGTCCTCGGCGGCTCCCTGGGCGCGGCGCTCGGGGGAATGAAACGCCCCAAAGCCTTGTCGGTGGCTTTCGGGCTGATGCCCCAGGGAGCCATGGGAATGATTCTCGGTTTCCTGGCACTCGAGTACTCCCTGATCAATGAAAAGGTCTTCGTGGCTCTGGTCGTGACCTCGATCGCGACATCCGTGGCGAGCGGACCGCTCATTCGGTGGGCTCTGCGCGAACAGCGCGAGCCGCTGAGCGCTCCGGTTCCCGCCAGGCGCTGAACGTCGCGTTCGCGGCCGACGCGGCGAATCGGTCGCCGCGACCCGCGTTACGAACCTGCGAGAGGCTCCTCGCCGCATAGCGCGGCCGTCCGGGCCCCTTGGCCGCGCAATTTCGTCGAAGCCGCGCGGAGTTGAATCCCGGGGGTCGGCCTGCTATTAGTCCTTCGGGCTGCAGCCCCGGAGGTTTCCTATGACGAAGAAGCAGAGCGCGGCGCGCGTGTGGAGAGCGTTGGCGTGGCTCGCCGCCGTCGCGTCGGTTTCCGCGTTCCAGTTGTCCCGGCCCGAAACCGCCTTTGCGGCGGGCTACTACGAAGGCAAGACGCTGACGGTCGTGGTCGGATACAAGCCCGGAGGGGGATACGACCGCTACGCCAGGCTGATCGGGAAGTATCTCCCCAGGCATCTGCCGGGAAACCCGACCGTGATCATCCAGAACATGCCGGGCGCCAACAGTATCATCGCGGCCAATCATGTCTTTAGCGTCGCCAAGCCCGACGGGCTGACCATCGGGACGTTCAACAACGGGCTGGTCATCGCGCAGTTGACGAGGGTCGAGGGAGTCAAGTACGACCTGACGAAGCTGAGCTGGTTGGGCAGCGCGGCGAGCGATGCGGCGATTTTGGCCCTGCGCTCCGACCTCCCGTTCAAGACGGTCGCGGATTTGCGCAAAGCCAAGGAGCCGATCGTCATCGGCGCCACCGGACCGGGAAGCTCCACGTACGATTTTCCCGCGCTCCTCAAGGAGTTCGCCGGGCTCAACTTGAAGCTCGTCTCGGGCTATTCGTCGAGCGCCGACGTGATGCTCGCGATCGAACGCAAGGAGGTGGACGGTCGAGCAGGCTCTTACGCCTCGATCCTGCCGTACATCACCAACGGGCTGGTCCGGCCGCTGATCCGGACCCGGGTGCGGGTGCCAGAGATCGAGAAGCTCCCCGTCGACGAGGATCTCGCGACCACTCCGAAAGGAAAGGCGCTCATGGCGGTGCGCTCGGCTCCCGAGGCGATCTACCGGCCGTTTGCCGCTCCTCCCGGGGTCCCTGCCGATGCCCTGAAAACGCTGCGCGACGGCTTCGCCGCGGCGCTCAGGGACAAGGACCTGCTCGCGGAGGCCGCCAAGGGCAAGCTTCCCATCGACTACGTGAGCGCGGAAGAAGCGCTCAAGATCGTGCGCGAAGTTCTCAGTCAACCGCCGGACGTCGCCCGGGAAATCGGCAAGTACATCAAGTTCGGCGATTGATCGCCTTTCCCGGCCGGAGTCGCCGGCCGAGAAAGGGCTTTTTTCCGCCCGTGTTCGATTCCTTCATTCAAGGCCTCTGGGTCATCTTCGAGGGCCGGACCTTCCTCATGATGGGGCTGGGGATCATTCTCGGCTTCTGGGTGGGATTGCTGCCGGGGCTCGGTGGCTCGACGACTCTCGCCTTGATGCTCCCCTTCGTTTACAAGATGAGCCCGGTCGAAGCCTTTGCCTTCCTGCTCGGCATGCACTCCGTGGTTTCGACCACCGGCGACATCACGTCGGTGCTCTTTGGAATTCCCGGGGAGGGGACGACGGCCGCGACGATTCCCGACGGCCACACCATGGCAAAGAAGGGCGAGGCCGGACGGGCGCTCGGGGCGGTGTTGATGAGCTCGCTTATCGGCGCGCTGATCGGGGCTTTCGCCCTCGCTCTCGCGGTTCCGGTAGTTCGGCCGCTGGTGCTTTCGTTCGGCTCGCCGGAGCTGTTCATGCTCGCCGTGGTCGGGATCGCGTTCATTTCGTCTTTGAGCGGACAGGGAACGCGAGCCTTACTGCGCGGCGTTCTGGCCGGGTTGCTGGGGCTGCTGATCTCTCTGGTGGGTCAGGATCCCCAGGCCGGCGTTCAGCGCTTCACGTTCGGCCAGCTCTATCTCTGGGGCGGCCTGGACCTCGTCCCGGTTCTGGTCGGGCTTTTTGCCGTCCCCGAGCTCGTGGACCTCGCGGTGCGAGGCACGTCGATCGCCGGCGAGCTGCCGAAGGACAACCTCGCGTCGGGCGTGTGGCTGGGAATCCGGGACACGTTTCGCCATTTGGGCCTCACGGTCCGTTGCAGCCTGATCGGCACCTTTATCGGCATCATGCCCGGGCTCGGGGGAGGAGTGGCGCAGTGGATCGCGTACGGCCACGCCGTGCAAAGCGCGCGGAACGCCGAGGAGCGTGAGCGGTTCGGCAAGGGCGATGTTCGCGGAGTTCTCGGCCCGGGCGCCGCGAACAACTCCAAAGAGGGCGGGTCGCTGATCCCGACGATCACGTTCGGAGTCCCCGGCAGCTCGTCGATGGCGATTCTCCTCGGTGCTTTCTTCCTGCAAGGAATCGTCCCCGGGCCGGACATGCTGGACAAACACCTGGTGCTGACGTTTTCCATGGTCTGGACCATGGTCGTGGCCAACGTCATTACCGTGGCGATCAGCCTGGTGTTCCTCAAGCAGCTCGCCAGGCTCACGACCGTCCGGGGATCGATCTTGATCCCGTTCATCGTGTTTCTCGCCTTCATCGGCTCGTACACGTCCAACAACCACATCGGCGACCTGCTGGTCTTTCTGATCTTCGGCCTCGTCGGCTTCTCGATGATCAAGTGCGGCTGGCCGCGGGCTCCGCTGGTTCTCGGTTTCGTTCTGGGCAGGATCGCCGAAAACAACTTCTACATTTCCACCGTCCGTTACGGCTCGGCCTGGCTTGCGCGGCCGATGGTGCTGCTCCTGGTCGTGCTCACGGTCGTCGTGGTGATCTATCCCTTCGTGCGCGGGGCGAAGGGCGCGGCCGCTCGGGCGGCGGAGGCGGCATGAAGAACGTCTTGAGCCTCCGTTTCCTGTTCGCCTTCGCCGTGGCCCTGGTCGCTGCCTACGCGCTCTACGCCTCGCTCTTCTGGCCGTTCCGGACGGCGTTGTTTCCCCGCGTTCTGGGCGTTCCGCTGCTGATCCTGGCGATCGTCGAGATGTCGCTCAACGCCGCCGGCGTGCGCGAGCATGGGTCGGGATACGCCGTCGATTTCGAGTTTACGGCCGACGTGGCGCCCGAAGTCGCGCGGCGGAGAACGCTGGCGCTGTTCGGCTGGCTCGCCGGCTTCTTCGGGCTCATTCTGCTCGTGGGTTTCCCTCCGGCGGTCGCGCTCTTTGTGCTTTTTTATCTCCGGCTGGCGGGCGGGGAAAGCTGGAGCCTCAGCGTCCTTCTGACCGGCCTCGCGTGGGCCTTCATGGAAGGGCTGTTCAACCGCCTGCTCCACGTCCCGTTTCCCCAGGGTTGGCTCTTCTCGCTCATCCAGGGGTAGTCTGCGGTCACGGCCGCGCGTTGCATTCGACCCCCGGGCCGGATATGCAGGAGGGGTGGCGCAAACGCTCAAAGCCGGTCTCCGCATTGCGGTGCTCTCGGCCCTGCTGCTTTCGGCCCCGGCGCGCGGCGGCGCCGAGCCGCTGGCGGTGGTGGATGGAATCGCCATCGAGGCCGAGGAGGTCGAGAAGCCTCTCGCGGCGCAGCTCGGCAAGCTCGAAGAGCAGATCTACAATTTGAAGCGGCAGCGGCTCGAAGCCCTCATCAACGAGAGGCTGCTGGCGCGGGAAGCCGCCAGGCGCGGCATCTCCGTTCCCGCGCTGCTCGACGGCGAGGTCACTTCCAAGGTCGGGCTGGTGAGCGAGCAGGAGGTCGAAAGCTTCTTCCAGGCGAATCGCGCCCAGCTCCAGGGAGATCAGGAGAAACTGCGGGAGCAGATCCGGGCCCATCTGCAGAACCAGAAGCTCGCTCAGCGGCGGCAGGAGTTCCTCGGCCTGCTTCGCTCAAAGGCCAGCATCGCCGTCCATCTCAAACCGCCGCCGGTGGTTCGCGTCGAGGTAGGGACGGAGGGGGCGCCGTCCAGGGGTCCCGAAAACGCGCCGGTGACGATCATCGAGTTCTCTGATTTCCACTGTCCGTTCTGCAAGCGCGTCCTGACCACGCTCGCCCAGATCGAATCCCGCTACCGCGACAAGGTCAGGCTCGTTTTCCGGGACTTTCCCATCGACAGCCTGCATCCCGGTGCGCGCAAGGCGCACGAGGCGGCGCGGTGCGCCAACGAACAGGGGAAGTTCTGGCCGTACCACGACAAGCTTTTCGCCACGGCTCCCAGAGCGAGCGAGGAAGAATTGAAAGGTTACGCCCGAGAGCTGGGGTTGGACGCGAGAGCTTTCGAGAGCTGCTTCGGCGGCGGGAAGTACCGTGACGCCGTGCAGGCGGATATCGAGGCAGGAAGGCGTGCCGGGGTGACGGGAACCCCGGCTTTTTTCATCAACGGGCGGGTGGTCTCGGGCGCGCAACCGCTCGAAACCTTCGCTGCCGTCATCGAGGACGAGCTGGCTCGCGGCCCGGCGAGGCCGTAACTACAGGAATCGCTTGGGTCCTATGTCGCTCAGAAAGGCAACGGCCGACCGCTTCTTCTTTTTGTTCTCCAGGCCGCGCTGAAGCTCCTGGATCCGCGCGCTGGCGTTCTCCCTGATCATTTCGATCTCGGCGGATTTCGCTGCGATCGTCAGCTCTTTCTCGCGCAACTCGGCCTTGAGCTTCTCGATCTCCGCCGACAAGCGCTCTTCGACCGCCTTGAGCTCGTCGCGCGCCGGCTCGCCGTCGACCGGCTTCTCCTCCGCCGGCGCCATACCCGGCACTCGCTGGAGCGAGACCGCCAGGCGGTTCATGGAAGCGATGGTCGCGTTGAGCTCTTTCAGCATCTCGCCCCGGATCTGCAGCAGGCTTTCCCTGTGCTTGAGCTGCCCCGTCAGCTCCTCGATGCGGGTCGAGAAATGCTGCTCCAGCTCGGCGAGCGTGACTTCCTTGGTCTGGAGGCTCTGTTCGAGCTGTCGGATCCGATCGACGAGAATATTTTTCTGCTCTTCGGCGCTCTCGCGTGATTGTCGCTCTCGTTCGGCATCGTCGACCGCGTACGCAGCCGCATCCCGCACCGTCGATTCCAGCCGTCCGATCTGCTCGCGAAGGCGCTGCTTCTCGCCCAACAGCTCCTCGACCGCGCCTCGCATGCGCGACTCGAGGGAGTCGAGCCTTTGAATCGTCTGCTGCGTCTGGATGATCTCGTTCGAAAGCAGCGTGAGCTGGCGGAAGAGCTCCTTGTCCTGCGGTGCGGCGGCATCCATAAGCCTGCCTCCTTCGATAGTCAACGGATCCGAAGCCTCTCTGTCTTTCGCCTTCGCCTCATGCCCTCACCTGGTCGGGGCAATAACCATACCATGATCGTTCGCCGGGCGGGGGGCCGCAAGCCCCCGATTTTTTGGGCCTTACTCAAGCTCCCGGTCCATCCGGGACGGGCGGCAACCCTACAAAAGTTTGCCATATTTGTCAAATGTTATGACAAACTGCCAAAAAGACCGCTAAATTATTCCCATCCCTTCCGCTCTCTACCCGTACAGGCCGGCCCGCGGCCTTACGCTCCATCTCTGGGTTCCGCCGATCGCTTTACGACGATTCGTGGCGGCCTGCCGTCGAAAAATCGAAAGACCGCTTTCGCGCATTGGCTCATTTGAAGTTGATGGATGGAAGCCGGAGGTGCTATCCTTCGTAGGCTCGCCGCCAAATTGTACGTCGAGCGTTGCCGCCGAACGAAGCGCAGAAAAGAGGGATTTATGAAATCGGCTTTTTACCGTGTCCCGCTCACCGCGGCCTTTGTCTCGTGCGTCGTGGCGCTGTCCTCGCCCGCGGGCGCGCATCACCCGTGGAGCACCTACCATTGGGCGCGAACGAGCAATCCGTTCACGTTGCAGCTCGGCGACAACGTCTCGAGCGCGTGGGACAGCTATCTCGCGACGACGGCGTCGACGAGCTCCTATGGATGGGGCTCGTCCGCGGTTCTCGATCTGAGGGTAGTCTCGGGACGAAATCTTTCGAATCTCAGAAAGTGCCCGCCGGCCAGCGGCCGGGTGGAAATCTGCAGCTACAGGTACGGCACCAACGGCTGGCTCGGAGTGGCGCAGATCTGGCTCTCGGGCGGGCACATCTATCAGGGAACCGTGAAGCTCAACGATTCGTACTTCGACAACTCGAAATACCCGAAGTACAACAGCCCGCAATGGAGAAACCTGGTCATGTGCCAGGAGGTCGGCCACATCTTCGGGCTGGACCATCAGGACCAAACCTTCTCGAATCCGAACCTGGGCACCTGCATGGATTACACCAGCGATCCGGACGGCCCGCCGACGAACGAGTATCCCAACGCTCACGATTACGAGCAGCTCGAGATCATTTACAACGGGCACGTCGACACCGCGACGACCGTCGGTCAGATCGTGCAGGCGCGCGGGAAGGGAAAGACGCCTCCGGGGCCGGGCTCCCCGGACGACGACGGCGAGATTTTTCGGGTGGGCACGGCTCAGTGGGGCAGGCTCGTCAAGTCGACGAACCGGGGACGCACGGAGCTTTACGAGCTGGACCTGGGCGGCGGCCACAAGCTGCTCACGCGGGTCATCTGGGCGGACCCGGAGGAGGAAGCGGAGCCCGAGCGCGGGCGGCGCTGAGCGGGACCCGTTGAGAGAGAAGAGCGGGCGGGACGGGAGCGGAAAGCTTTCGCCCCGCCCGCGTTTTTAGTACCCTGGCTTCGTGAGCCGCCTCGCGATCGTCGTTCTGACCTGCGTCCTGGCGGCAGGCCCGGCAATCTCCGGCGCAGGGCTCTGCGCGGCAACTCGGCCGTCGACGAAGCCGCGTGCGGTCCGGGATTATGCCAGCCTCCTCAGCCATCTAAGAGCGTCGGGAGCAAGCGTTCAAGCAGAAGAAAGAGTCGAGCAGCCCTTTTTTTCCGTCGTCGGCAGAGTGATCGATCTTTACGGCGAGCACGTCCAGGTTTTTGAGTACCCTGACGCTCGCCGGGCGAACGCCGAGGCCGCGCTGGTCTCTCCGGACGGGAGGACAGTGGGAACGACAAAACCTCATTGGCTCGGCCCGCCGCACTTTTTCAAAAAAGGGCGACTCATCGTCCTGTACGTCGGCGACAACGACAAGGTCGTCGAGACTCTGTCGCGCGCTCTCGGCAGGCCGTTCGCCGGTGAATAACGTCGCGTTACGGCTCTCCCCGTCTCGTCAGGACGAAGCCGGATAGAATCGGCCAAAAGACGACAATTCCGACCTCCGGATCAAGCCCCTTCCCGGAGCACGCTGCCGCGCCTTCGAGCTGTTGCCGAGGCGGAAGCGGATTGCCTACAATAGTCTTGCTACAACGCCCGAACAACAGAGGTTTTTCCCGGAGGTGGTCTCTTGGACATTATCGGGGAATATCTCAGGCGTCTGTTGTGGGAGCTCTCGCCGTACCTCGACTGGGCAATCAGGCACTGGCCGCTCACATTCGGAGTCGTGGTGGTCGGGGTCTATCTCGCCGGACGCCACAAGCGTCTCGACCGCCATCGTCTTTGAGCGAGGGCATAGCCCGTCTCCCGCGCGGCATTGGCGCGGGCCGCCGTCGCACCGCGACTACTCGGTCGCGCCGGCTTCCTCGAGGAGCCTGGCCACCTCGTGGCGCCCGGCTTCCCGGGCGAGCCCCAGAGCGGTCCGCCCGCGGTGGTCCCTCGCATTGACCCGCGCGCCCGCGGCCAGCAACGCCCTGGCGAGCGCCAAATCTCCTCTTGCGGAGCTGACCATCAAAGGAGTCACGCCTGTTCTTGACGCGACTGCGTCCACGTCGGCCTTGGCCGCAATCAGGGCCATGGCGACCTCGGCGTGCCCGAGGCCCGCCGCGAGCAGCAACGGGGTGACGCCGTCCGCCAGGCCCCGCGCGTCGAGGTCGGCTCCGCTCCGAATCAGCGCCCGGACCAGCTCGGTCTTGCCGCGACCGGCCGCGGCGAGCAACGGAGTCACGCCCTGGCGGTCCCTGGAGTTAGGGTCGGCGCCCGCGTCGAGGAGCAGAGCTGCGATCCGCTCCTGTCCTTCGAAGGCGGCCATGTGCAGCGCCGTCTCTCCGGAGTCGTTGGAGAGGTTGGGGTCCGCCCCGAGGGAGAGCAGCGTCGCGACCATCTCGGCGTTGCCCCTGCGCGCTGCCAGCATCAGGGGCGTGTTCCGATTTTCGAGCCGTTCGTTCACGTCGGCCCCGCCCTCGATCAAGGCCTTGACGGTAGCGACGTGACCGCCGATGACCGCGACTCCGACCGGCGTGATGCCGAGCAGACGTTGATTGGCCGATGCTCCCCCGGCGATCAGCTCTCTCACACGCTCGGTATCGCCCGCCGCCGCCGGCCCGAGCAGCGAGGCTCCGGGGATCGGAATCGTGGAACAGCCCTCCATGAAGAGCGCAAGCGCAAGGCCAGAAAATGACCTCGCCGCCGACAGACAGCCGCTTTTCGGTGCGCCGCGGCTTCGAGTTTTCAGGATCCGTCCCATGAACGACCGCGCTACGGCTGGGCGAAGGGTCGGATCTCCTCCCGCAAGCCAGCCAAAGGCAGGAACTCCTTGGCGAAAGCGGCGATCGCCTCCGCCAGGTCGGTTGCCGTCCGCTCGAGAACGCTTCGGATCCGCAGAGCAGAGCCCAGCTCGAGCTGGAAGGCATCGATGCCGTCGCGGCGATGGCTGCCGTAGGTTTGCACGATGAAGCCGCCGCGGTATCGCCGTTCGAGCGCGGGAGAACCGCCGGGAGGCGAGACCCGGTAGCCCAGCGTCTCCAGGTGCCCGAAGATGCTCGCCGGCCCCGAGAGCGCCGCCCGGCCGAAGCGCTCGAGCAGCCCCCTGACCGTTTTTCCGTCGAGAGTGCCGCGGAAGATCGTTCGTTTCTCCGCAGCCTGCCCGTGGATGTCAAGCAGGACCCCGCGTCCCCAGCTTTGTCCGACGGTTCGGACCATGCGCGCCAGAGCGCCGTGGTACTCGTCGTAGTAGCGCCCGGCCGCTGCCGATTCGTAGGCCCCGTCGCGGGGACGGTTCACGTCGAGATACTTCCTGTGGAAGCGGGCGACGATCAGGAAAGGCCTCGCGCCGAGCTTTCGCTCCAGGTGAAAAGCCACGCGCTCGGCAATCTCGCCTGTGCCGGCGTCCCGGGCAGCGGCGAAGTCGGCGACTCCGATCCCCCTGCGCAGGACGACGTCGGGGAGGGGAAGATCGCCTCCGTGCGGAGCGGAAAGAATCACCGGCAGCATTCCCGTCTCGACGGCCAGGAGATGTCCGACCTCTGCACGGGCGCTGGCCGCAACCAGCGCGAGCCATAGCGCCGCGGGCCCGGCCAGGGCGAGCGGTTTCGCGCGGCCCGGACGCCCAGGGCGGATCGGGCGCTCGCGGAAGGACCTTTCAAGCTTTCGAAACAAACTCGCTTCCGCAGACCAGGAAACGCCAGGGCTTGTGCTTCCACTCGCCGGCGTAGTCGACGCCGATCCGCGGCCGGGCGACGACGGCAGGAGGGCTCTCTCCGGCGTCCTGGATGTAAAGCTCGCCGGCGCAGAGGTCGGCTCCGTTCAGGGATCGATCGATGGCGAAAGCGTCGCAGAGCTTGCCCGGGCCGCTCGCCAGCTCGCGGATGACGCCGGTTTTCCTCCGCCGCTGCATCAGGGCGATCCCTTCGACGGGCTCGACCGCGCGGATCAGCACGGCCGCGGGAAAGCCGGTTCTTTCCGTCACCACGTTGAGCATATGGTGAAAGCCGTAAATGAAGTAGACGTACGCGTGACCTGCGGGACCGAACATGACCTCGGTGCGCGGCGTGCGGCCGCGCGAGGCGTGGCAGGCCTTGTCCTGCGGGCCGCAGTAGGCTTCGGTCTCGACGATCCTGCCGACCGTGGTCCCCTCGGGGTGCCGGCGGACCAGATACTTTCCGAGCAACTGCCGGGCGACTTCGATCGTAGGCTGTTCGTAGAACGAGCGACGGAGCTTCAAGGCCAACGGACGGGGTCTCCTCGGCGGGGACGCTGCGGATCGGCCGGTCCCCCCTCATCGTCCCGCTTGGATCTCCTTTACTAAACTCCAGTCGGCGAGACGGTTCAAGGGGATTTCCCGGGTCGTCTTCAGCCGTTCCTTCGCCAGCTGCACGTCGAGCCTCAGGCCGTGATCGGAGATGATGCCGTCGTCCGTGAACGAAGTCACCGCCGCGTCGTACGCTCTGGCGGCTTGCGACGGCGTGATGCGGAGGTAATCGGAAAGCATGCGCACGGTCTCGTCGCGGTTCTGCTTCATGAAACGCGTGCCTCGAAGCGTCGCCCGGATCACCTTTTTGACCTCGTCGCGCCGGTTCTGGAGCTTCGTTTCCGTGACGGCGATCCCGGAAAGCGGCAGCTCGATGATATCGCCGAGGTAGAGCAGTCGGTTGAAGCCTTCTTCCTCCGCCTTCACCGCGAAGGCGACGTCGATCGGCGTCGCGTCGATTGAACCGGCGCGGATCGCCGCAAGGCGAAGCGGGCTTTCTCCGGTCACGATGATCCTGACGTCCCGATCGGGCTCGAGCCGGAAGTGGCGGACCGCCACGCGCGACAGGTAGTCGACCGTCCCGGCGACGGAATCGACGCCGATGGTCTTGTTCTTCAGGTCCCCGGGGCCCTTGATTTCGGGGCGCGCGATCAGGACGTGAAGCGGCCGGGCGGCGAGGCCGGCCACGGCCTTGATGGGGACTCCGCTGACGGCGGCTCGCACCGCCGATCCCCAGGCGAGCAGGTAATCGACGTCGCCAGAAACCAGCGCCTTCACCGCGAGCTGGGGTTGCATCTGCACCTTGTCCACCTCCAGCCCTTCGGCCCGATAAAATCCCCTGCGGATGGCGATCACCGCCGGAAACTCGAAAAGGCCGTGGCTGGGAGTGCCGATGACGATCCGCTGCGCTGCGGCGCAGGGGGCTGCGAGCCCGACGGCCGCGGCGAGCGCAAGAACAACCGGAAAAGCTGCAACGGGGAGGAAGGCTGCTCTCATCGCGACGCTTACGCCAGGCGCACGTTCTTCGAGAAGTCGTAGTCCACGGAGAAGTTGCTCTCGAAGGTCCAGGAGACGCGGTCGGGATCCCACCCGTCGTCGAAGGACTTCTTGAGGAACGAGACGATCAGATTCCAGGCATGGTTGGCCTGCTGCTTACGGTAGCGGCCGGGCATCGTGTCGTTGAGCCAGCCGTGGGGCGCGTCGCGATAGATGCGGACGTGGTAGGAGTTCTTCGCCTGTTCGAGACAGCCGCGAAACCGGAGCACGTCGTCGATCGAGATGATATGGTCGGCCTCGCCAAAGACCCCCAGCACCGGGCAGGTGCAATTTTCCACCAGGCGCTCGACCGGCTCCGGGCGCATTTCGTTGGTCTGCCATTCCTTGCCGCCGATGGCGCCGTAAAGGACCACCGAGGCCGCGATGTCGGTGCGATGGGCGGCGAGCAGGAGCGCCTGACGCCCCGTCTGACAAACCCCGATGACGCCGATCCGCGAGGCATCCACGCCCCGGCTTCTCTTGAGATAGTTCATCACGTCACCCAGATCCTGCAGCACCTCGTCGTCGCGCAGCTCGACGCGCACGTCGCCGCGTTGCAGCGCCTTGCGGTCTCCGGTGAAGCGGGAAAACAGGTCCGGAGCGACGCCGACGAAGCCGGCAGCCGCGAGCTTGACGGTGAGATCCCTGGTATGCTGATCGATCCCGTAACGCTCATGAAGCAGGATGACCGCCGGCCGGTTCCCCTTGGCTTTGGGAGCCGCCCGGACGCCGCTTATGCGGTTCGCGATGCTGACCGGGGAATAGGACGGGAGCGCGCTTTTCTTCGCCGCCATGAAGCCTCCAGTTGCGACAATCGTGCCCTTGCCAGAGTTTTTTTCCGCCAAGCTTACCGCAGGTGAACGGTCGAGGTAAAGATCCAAAGATTGCCCGGGTCCCCGCGCCGGCCTATACTGCGGCCGTGAATCTGGAGGGAGGCGAGGTCTTCGTGGGGCGCCTCACGACCGTGGGGAGAAAAACGGGGTTGCCGCGAACCGTCGAGCTGCGCCTCGTCTACCGCGGCGGCCGCTTCTACGCTTCTTCGAGCCGTATCGAGGCCAAACACTGGTGCCGGAACCTGATCGCGAACCCGGCCGTGGAGGTTTCGGTCGGGAGACGTCGAGTCCCGTGCGTCGCCGGCAGGGTGACGGACGAGGAATTGCGCCGGAGCATCCTCGCGCTGCGCGGCTCTCCCGCGTCCCTCGACCGCGTCGTCTTCGAGATGACGCCGCGATAGCAGGTCCGGTCAGCGTTTTTCATCGCCGAACGGTTTTGATACTGTAGAGCACGTTGGCGCCTCGCCTCGCGACCTTTCTTTTTCTCTTGACCGCCGCCGCGGCGACGTTCCCCGCGCTCCCCGGCGGCCCGCCGGCCCAGAGCGGCTCGGGCCTCAGGGTCCTCAATGGAGGCAGCTGGAAGCCGGTTGAAAAAGGCGTTGAAGTTCGCGCGCTTTTGCTCGAGCGGCTCGATCCCAGATATTCTTTTGAGCTCAAGCTCGTACGGCTCGACCCGCGCTGGGTTGCGCCCCGACTGATCCACAGCAGCCGTTATCAGCTTAAAGGGGCCGATGTCAAAACGCTCGCGGAAAAGAGCGGGGCCCTCGCCGCCGTCAACGGCAGCTACTTCGATGAGAACGGAAGGGCTCTTGGTTTCCTCAAGACCGGTGGCCGCGAGATCAACCCGGCGGTTTCGCGAAGCGCTCTGCTGACCGGAATCTTCGGAGTCCGGGAGGGGGCGCCGTTCATCGTTCACCGCGACGAGTTCCAACCGGAGGGGACCGAGGAAGCGATGCAGTCCGGGCCGCTGCTGTTGAGTCGCGGGCGGGTACTGGAGCCGGCCCGCGGTTGGGGGCGGGCCAGCCGCCGCGCAGTGATCGGCGTCGACGAGGAGCAGCGCCTGATCGTCGGCGTTACGGACGTGCTGCTGGGCGGAGCTTACTGGGGCGAGCTCCAGGAGATCTTCTCGGAAAAGCGGTGGGAGCTAAAGACGATCGATCTTCTCAACCTCGACGGCGGCGGCTCGGCTCAGCTTTACCTCAAGGCGAGGGGCCTGGAGTCGTTCGTCCGCGGGGTGGCGGAAATTCCGGTCGCGATCGGCTTTTTCGCCAGGAACGGCCTGCCGTAGGGCCGCGCGTCACGCGCCTTGGACGGCCCTAGAACAGGGAGAAGAAAGAGAGGCGGCTCCATTCCAGCGCGGCCGACGGCAGCACGCCCAGGTAGAGCGTGCTGGCCGCGGCAAGACCTACCGCCAGGTAGAGGCAGGGAGCCTGCCGCAACGATCTTCCCTCCGCTCCCCCTTCGACCATGTACATCATCACGATCACGCGGAGATAGTAGACGACCGACAGCAGGCTGTTGAGAACGCCGATCACGGCGAGGTCCGTGTGGCCGGAATGGACGGCGGAGCGAAAGACGTAGAACTTGCCGGTGAAGCCCGCCAGCGGCGGAAAGCCTGCTAGCGACAGCATGAACAGCGACATCGCCGCGGCGAGAAACGGGCGCTTGAAGCCCAGGCCGGCCAGCCGCGCGTACTCCTCGTTTGGTCGCTCCTTCTCGGCGAGGCCGGTAAGAACCGCAAAGGCTCCCAGGGTCATCAGCGAGTAGGCGAGCAGATAGAAGAGCAGCGAGGGGCCGCCCCATTCCTCGCCGGAGACGAGGGCGATCAGCAGATAGCCAGCGTGGGCGATGCTGGAGTAGGCGAGCATCCGCTTGACGCTCGGCTGCGTGATCGCGAGCAGATTGCCGATCGTCATGGTGGCGATCGCGAGCAGGCGCAGGGGGGTTGCAAAATCGCTGTCGAGAGGCGAGAGCGAGTGCGCGAGAATACGCACCCATGCGGCGAAGGCCGCCGCCTTGACGGCGACGGACATGAAGCCGGTCACGGGGGTGGGCGCGCCTTCGTATACGTCGGGAATCCAGAAATGGAACGGGACGGCGCCGACCTTGAAGGCGAGCCCGATCAAGAGCAGGAACGCCCCGGCGGTCAGATATCCCGGCCACTTTTCCGGCGACTGCAGGAGGTAAGCGGCGACGCGGCCGAGGTGGGTCGAGCCCGTGGCGCCGTAGACGAGCGCGATGCCGTAGAGCAGAAAACCGGTGGCGAAGGCGCCGATCACGAAATACTTCATCGCCGCCTCGCTCGACTCGCGGCGGTCTCGTCTCATCCCCGAAAGGATGTAAACCGCCACCGACATGGTCTCGAGGCCGAGGAAGAAGACGATCAGGTCGTTCGCGCCGGCCATGACGATCATGCCGGCGGTGGCGAACAGAATCAGCGAATAGAACTCCCCCTCGCGCATGCCCGTCTCCCGCACGTATCGCACCGATACGAGGATCGTCGCGGCGGCGGCGGCGGCGAAGAGCTGCGTGAAGAACAGCGTGAAGTTGTCGACCAGCAGGGTTTCGCCGAAGGCGGCTTCCTGGCCGTTCCACAGAGTCCAGGCCTCGAACGAGCCGAGGGCCAGGCCCAGCAGCGCGGCCCAGACGAGCAGGTTTCGCTCGTGATCCTTGAGAAAAAGGTCGAGCAGCATGACGACCAGAGCCGCCAGCCCCACCTGGATCGCAGGAAGAAGCGGAGTGAGGTCGAGATCCATCACTGTGCCGCGGCTCCTCCGTGTTGCGCCCGGGCGGCCGCAGCGATCCGGTCGAGCGTCAGCTGCACGGACGGTCCCATCCGCCTGAGAAACGGATCGGGATAGACTCCCATGAAAACGATCAAGACGAGGATCGGCGCCATCAAGACAAGCTCCCGGGCGTTCAAGTCCGCGAGCTTGCGGTTTTCGGGATTGGCGAGCGGGCCGAAGATCACGCGGCGAAACATCCACAACATGTAGACCGCGCTCAGGATCATTCCCGTCGCCGCGACCGCCGTCCAGCCCGGCGCCGCGCCGAAGGCGCCGAGCAGAATCAGGAACTCGCCGACGAAGCCGTTCAGCCCCGGCAGGCCGATCGACGAGAGCGTCACCACCATCAGCAGAGCCGAAAATACCGGGACTTGCGCCCAGAGCCCGCCGAAATCCTCGATCAGCCGGCTGTGGCGGCGGTCATAGATCATGCCGACGAGCAGGAAGAGTGCGCCCGTGGAAAGGCCGTGATTGAGCATCTGGTAGAGGCTTCCCTGGACACCCTGGGTGTTGAAGGCGAACAGGCCGAGCATGACGAAGCCCAGGTGGCTCACCGACGAGTAGGCGACGAGCTTTTTGATGTCGGCCTGCATCATGGCGACCGCCGCGCCGTAGACGATCCCGATGACCGCCATCGCGATCACGAACGGCGCGGCGGCCAGCGCCACCTCGGGGAAAAGAGGCATCGCGAAGCGGAGAAAGCCGTAGGTCCCCATCTTCAGCAGGACCGCGGCGAGGATCACCGAGCCGGCGGTCGGCGCCTCCACGTGGGCGTCGGGCAGCCAGGTGTGGAAGGGAAACATCGGCACCTTGATGGCGAAAGAAAGCGCGAAGGCGAGGAACAGCCAGAGCTGCTCGTCGTAGGGAAGGCGCAGCTCGTAGATCTCGAGCAGGCTGAAGGTCAGCGTCTGGGCGAGATGCGCGTGGCGCATGACGAGGTAGATGATCGCCACCAGCATGAGCAGGCTTCCGGCCATCGTGTAGATCACGAACTTCAGCGCCGCGTAGATCCTGCGCGGCCCGCCCCAGATTCCGATCAGGAAGTACATCGGGACGAGCATCACTTCCCAGAAGACGTAGAAGAGGAACAGATCGAGCGCGAGGAACGCCCCCAGCATCCCGGTTTCGAGCACGAGCATGAAGAAAAGATACTCTTTGACGCGCTCCCGGACCGGCCAGGAGGCGAGAACCGCGACGGGCATGAGAAACGTCGTCAGCAGCACCAGGAAAAGGCTGATGCCGTCGATGCCGACGGCGTACTCGATGCCGTAGGCCGGCATCCAAGGGAGCCTCTCGACGAGCTGCATCCGCCCCTGTGCTTCGTCGAACAGGGCGAAGATGCGAAGCGACCAGGAGAAGGCCGCCAGGGTAAAGAGGAGCGACAAGGCGTAAAGCGCCCCCTTGCGGTCGCGCGGGATAAAGAGAAGCAACGCGGCCCCGACCACGGGCAGCAGGAGAAGCCAGGTGAGTGGACCGAAGGTGAGCGTGGACATCGTCGTCAAATCCGGCCGAGATAATAGGCGAGGAGCACGAGCGTCCCCGCGAGAAAGCCGAGAAGATAGTGCTGGACGTTGCCGGTTTGAAGCTCGCGCCATGCCTCGCTGAGGCCGCGAGCGACCGCCGCTATGCCGTTGACCGCGCCGTCCACCAGCCCGGGATCGCAAACCTCGGCGAGCCAGCGCGAGATTGCGGTGAACGGTCGAACGAAAAGGAGGTCGTAGATCTCGTCGACGTAGTACTTGCCGGCGAGCAGCCGGTAGGGAGCGCCCAGCGTGCTCAGCGGGTCCGCCGCCGCCGCGGCCCGGCCGTAGCACAGGTAGGCGAGATAGATCGCCGCGGCGACCACTGAGAGCGTAAGCAGCGTGGTGAGAATCTCCGCTCCCAGGTCGCCGTGCTCGCCGGCGGGGTGTCCGCCGAAAACCGGGCGGAGCCAGGCGTCCCAGCGGCTTCCCCAGAGGTAGTCGGGGGCGCCCAGCCAGCCGCTGAAGATCGAGCCGAGGGCGAGGACGATCAGCGGCACCGTCATCACGGCGGGCGACTCGTGGAGGCGCGCCCGCACCTCGGGTTCGGCCCTGCACGCGCCGTGAAAGACCATGAAGAGCTGGCGGAACATGTAGAACGCGGTGAGACCGGCGGTGATCAGCCCGAGCAGCCACAGGCCGTGCCAGCCGCGCTGGAAGAGCTGCCAGAGGATCATGTCCTTGGAGAAAAAGCCCGCGGTCAGCGGCGCGCCGGCGATCGCCAGCGTGGCGACGAGATAGGTCCAGTAGGTGCGCGGCAAGTGAGGCTTCAGGCCGCCCATCTTACGCATGTCCTGCTCGCCGCCGAGCGCATGGATGACGCTTCCCGAGCCGAGGAACAGACAGGCCTTGAAGAACGCGTGAGTGAAGAGATGGAAGATCGCCGCGGAGAAGGCGCCTGCGCCGGCCGCGAGGAACATGTAGCCGAGCTGGCTCACGGTGGAATAGGCCAGGACGCGTTTGATGTCGTTTTGCGCAAGGGCGATGGTGGCCGCGAAGAAAGCCGTGGCGCCGCCGACGAGGGCGATCAGGGAGAGGGTGAGCGGAGCGAGCGCGAACAGGAAGTGCAGCCGGGCGATCATGTAGACCCCGGCCGTCACCATCGTCGCCGCATGGATCAGGGCGCTCACCGGGGTCGGGCCGGCCATCGCGTCGGGCAACCAGACGAAGAGCGGAATCTGGGCCGACTTGCCGGTCGCCCCGGCGAAGAGGAGCAGGGTGATGAGCGTGAGCTTTGCGGGCGCGAGCAATCCCACGTTGGCCTGCATCTGCGCGAAATCGAGCGTCCAGACGCCGCCGCGCCCCAGCTCGGTCACGGCCAGGAGGATTCCCAGGATGAAGCCGAAATCACCGATGCGGTTGACGATGAACGCCTTGTTGGCGGCGGTCGCGTTCGCCGGATCGCGATACCAGAAGCCGATCAGCAGATAGGAGCACAGCCCGACTCCCTCCCAGCCGACGAACAGCAGGAGCAGGTTGTCGGCCATCACGAGCAGCAGCATGAAGAACACGAACAGGTTCAGGTAAGCGAAGAAGCGGACCGCGTCCTCGTCGTGGCCCATGTAGCCGATGGAATAGAGATGGATGAGAGCGCCGATGCCGGTCACGACCAGCAGCATGACAGCTGCGAGCGCGTCGACCTGAAGGGAGAGGTCGGCCCGAAACGAGCCGGATTGGATCCAGGTGTAGACGCGGTCGCGGAAAGCGGCGGTCGCGGAGAGCTCGAGGAAGACATAGAGCGAGAGGCCGAAAGAGGCCGCCACCGCGAGCGTGGCGAGCCAGCCGGCCGCCCGCCGCCCCAGGCGCGCGCCGAGCGCCAGGTTCAGAACGGTCCCGAGCAAGGGAAGGAAAGGGATCCAGCGCAGCAGATCCAGTTCGGCCGGGGTTGGATGCGGGGCTACCATTTGAGCAGCTGCATCTCCTGGGGATCGAGGCTCTGGCGGTGACGGAAGACCGCGATCACGATGGCGAGCCCGACGACCGCCTCGGCCGCCGCGACAGCCATGACGAAAAAGACGATGACCTGCCCGTCCATCGAGCCGTGAAAGCGGGCGAACGCGACGAACGTGAGGTTCACCGCGTTGAGCATCAGCTCGATCGACATCAGCACGACGATCAGGTTGCGGCGGACCAGCACGCCCAGAACGCCGATCGCGAAGAGCGCGGCGCTCAGCAGCAGATAGTAGGGGAGCGGTACCATCGTCCTCAGTCCTCCCGCTTCGCCAATACGACCGCCCCCACGATCGCCACCAGCAGCAGCACCGATGCGATCTCGAAGGGCAGAACGAAATCGTGGAACAGGCTCTTCGCCAACTCCCGCGGGCTGCCGAACGGATCGGAAAGCGGCTGGGGAGCGGTGGCCAGGGAGCGGTCCAGGAGCAGGGCCGCCAGGACCACGGCCAGCAGCGCGGCGCCGACGAGCCCTGCGGCGCGCGCGATCGATTGCCGGGGCTCGAGCGCGCGCGGACTCAGGAACATGATCACGAAGAGAAACAGCACCATGACGGCGCCGGCGTAAACCAGCACCTGCAGCACCCCGACCATCGGAGCCTGAAGCGTCAGGAACAGGACCGCGGTGAGGAACAGTGCCGCCACCAGCGCCATGGCGCCGTGGACGACGTTCGGCAGAAAAACCACGAGCAACGCGGCACCGACGAGGAGCACCGCGAGAACCCAGAAAAGAAGCTCTCCACCCATACCGCTAACCGGAACGTTGGAAATAGAGGACTGCGAACGCCGTTGCGGTCACGTTGACCAGGGCCAGCGGCAGGAGCATCTTCCAGCCGAGGCGCATGACCTGATCGTAGCGAAACCGAGGCAGGGTCCAGCGCAACAGGATCTGCAGCCAGCAGAAGAAGATCACCTTGAGGATGAAGGCGCCGACCTGGAGCGTCGCGACCGCCGCCTGGGGCAGCGCCACCGCCGCGCCCCAGGGAAAATGAAAGCCGTCGCGCGCGAGGTACGGGACCTGCCAGCCGCCGAAGAACAGCGTCACGACCAGCCCGGAGGCGGTCACGATCTCGGCGAACTCCCCGGCGAAGAACATGAGGAACTTGGCGCCGGAGTACTCGGTGTGATAGCCGGCGATGATCTCGGACTCGCCTTCAGGCAGGTCGAAGGGCACGCGCTTGGTCTCGGCGACGGCGGCCGTGAAGAACAGCAGAAAGGCGAGCGGCTGAAGAAAGACGCCCCAGGCCGGGAGCCAGCCGAATGCGGCCGTAAGCCATTCCCACGACGCCGGAAGATGATCGCGCAGGAGCGCGCCCTGGCCGCGCGCGATCTCCTGCAGGTCGAAGGTCCCGTACACCATCAGGATGCCGATCACCGACAGCCCCATGGCGACTTCGTAGGAGATCATCTGCGCGGAGCCGCGCACGCCGCCGAGCAGCGAGAACTTGTTGTTCGAGGCCCAGGCGCCGATCACGATACCGTAGACGCCGAGCGAGCCCATCGCGAAGGCGTACAGGATGCCGACGTCGAGGGCGGCGACCTGAAGGTTGATCACCCGGTCGCCGATCACGAGCACGTCGCCGAAGGGGATGACCGCGAAGGTGACCAGAGCGGGGAAAAGCGCCATGCACGGGGCCAGCGTGTGCAGGATGCGGTCGCCGCGCGGCGGCACGAAGTCCTCTTTCGTCAGGAACTTGATCGGATCGGCGAGCAGGGTGTTGACCAGCCCCATCCCGGCGAAGCCCAGCACCGAGGCGCGGTTGGCGCCGATCCGGTCCTGGATGAGCGCGCTTCCCTTGCGCTCGATCCAGCCGAGCACCCCGGCCATGTTGAGCACCATGAAGAGCACCACGAAGGCCTTGGCCGCGACGATGGCGATGTCGACCATCATGCCCCTCGAGCCTCCGTTTCGGAGAGGGGGATTCCGCGCTCGCCGATCTTCTCGTAGGTGAGCCCCCGATAGGCCGGAACCTCGGCGGCGATCGCCGCGAAGATCTCGGCCGGCGCGCGGAAGGAGGCTTTCTCGCCCGCCCGCTCCAGCAGCCGGCGGAAGATCTCGCTGTCGGGCAGGGCGCCGGGCGGCGGCACGACGGCGGGGTTGAGCTTCTGGACGCGGCCGCGACGGTTGGTGTAGGTGCCCTCTTTCTCGCCGAAATGGGTGGCGGGAAGCACCACGTGGGCGAGCCGGGCGGTCTCGGTCATGCGGGTGTCCTGGACCACGAGGAAGGAAAGCCGCTCGAGCGCCGCGCGGATCGCTCCCGCGTCGCCGTAGCGCTCCGGCTCTTCGCCGACCACGTAGGCGGCGCCGAAGGCGCCGTCGCAAAGCCGCCGCAGCAGCCCGTCGAAAGCTCCGTCCGAGTCGACCCCCATGTCGCGGGCGCCGCGGAAGTTCGGCGAGCGATCCGGGCTCATGAGGATCTTCTGGACCGCGTCCAGCGTGCGCTCGCGGTAGGCGACGGCGAGCGAAGCGCCGGGGGCGATCCGCCGCATGAGCCGAGCGAACAGGAACGCCTCTTCGTTGGTGTTTCGGCCGGAGAGAATGCCGGCCAGCGCCGGCACGGCGCGCAGGCCGCGCAGAACCACCTGCAGCGCCTCCTCCCATGTGGCCGGAGCGAGTCCGCCCTCCTGGCGGACCAGCGGCCCGGTCAGCCGCTCGCCCTCGGTCAGCTCGTGGAAGCAGTACCGCCCTTCGTCGCACAGCCAGTAGCTGTTCACTTCCTCGTTGACGCGCGGCTTGAAGCGGGCGATGCGGTTCTGGTAGCTCTCCACGCTCACGTTGCAGCCCGTGCTGCACCCGGGGCAGATCGAGGGGGTCTTCTGCAGGTACCAGACCCGGACCTTGAAGCGGAAGTCCCGGTCGGTGAGCGCCCCTACAGGGCAGAGATCGTTGACGTTCGCGGAGAACGGGTTGTCGAGCACCGTTCCGGGGAACAGCGCGATCGTGGACCGGTCGCCCCGGTTGACGACCGTGAGTTCCCCTGTGCCCGTCACCTCCTGGAGAAAGCGGACGCAGCGCGTGCACTTGATGCAGCGCTCGCCGTCGAAGACCACGTTCGGCCCGAAGATCTCCCGCTTGCGCTCGTGCTCCTTCCTCTCGGCGAAGCGGCTCGGCTGCAGATCGTGCTTCATGTAGTAATCCTGCAGCCAGCACTCGCCGGCCTGGTCGCAGATCGGGCAGTCCAGGGGATGGTTGATCAGCAGGAACTCCATCACCGCCTTGCGCGCCGCGAGCACCTTCGGGCTGCCTGTGAGCACCGCCATGCCCTCGGCCACCTGCGTGTTGCAGGCGATCTGGAGCTTGGGCATCTTCTCGATCTCCACCAGGCACATCCGGCAGTTACCGGCGATCGGGAGCTTCGGATGGTAGCAGTAGTGCGGGATGAGGATGCCCGCATCGGCCGCCGCCTGGATGACGGTCTTGCCCTTGGCGGTCGTCACTTCCCTGCCGTCGATGGTGATCTTTACCGGATCCATGGTCGTTCGGCCCGGGACGAGACCGGATTCACCAGTCCCCGCCCACGGTGCATCTTTTCTGCGCGATATGCTCCTCGAACTCGGCGCGGTACTTCCGGATGAACGCGGCTGCGGGCATCGCCGCCGCGTCGCCGAACGGGCAGATGGTGTTGCCCATGATGTTGGCGCTAACGCTCAGGATCAGGTCGAGGTCGCCGCTGCGCCCCTCGCCGCGCTCGACGCGGTGGAAGATCTTTTCCATCCAGTGGCAGCCCTCCCTGCAGGGAGTACACTGCCCACACGATTCGTGCGCAAAGAAACGGGCGATGTTCCACGCCGCCCGCACCATGCAGGTGGTGTCGTCCATCACGATCACTCCGCCCGAGCCCAGCAGGCTGCCCGCCGCCTGGACCGACTCGTAGTCGAGGTTGACCTTCTCGATCTCTTCGGGGAGCAGCACCGGCATCGACGCGCCTCCCGGGATCACGCCCTTGAGCCTGCGCCCGCCCGGAACCCCGCCGCAGTCCTCCTCGAGGAACTTCTTGAACGGGTAGCCCATCTCGAGCTCGTAGACCCCCGGCCGCGAGATGTGGCCGCTCACGCTGAAGAGCTTGGTCCCCTTGCTCTTTTCGGTTCCGAGAGCGGCGTACTTCGCCGCGCCGTTGGCGATGATCCAGGGCACCGCGGCGAGCGTCTCGACGTTGTTCACCACCGTCGGGCAGCCGAACAAGCCGTGGGTGGCGGGGAACGGCGGCTTCACCTTGGGCCAGCCCCGGCCGCCTTCGAGCGAGGAGAGCAGCGCGGTCTCCTCGCCGCAGATGTAAGCGCCAGCGCCCCGGTGGACGATGACGTCGATGTCGTAGCCCGACCCCAGGACGTTCCTGCCGATGTAGCCGGCCGCCGCCGCCTCCCCGACGGCGCGCTCGAGGATCTCGGCGCCGCGCGCCATCTCGCCGCGGATGTAGACGAACGCGGTGTGCGACTGGATGGCGTAGGCGGCGATCAGCGTCCCCTCGATGATCGCGTGCGGATCGCGCTCGATCAGCAGGCGGTCCTTGAAAGTTCCGGGCTCGCTCTCGTCGGCGTTGCAGACGAGGTACTTCGGCTTGGGGCTGTCCTTGGGCACGAAGCTCCACTTCATGCCGGTGGGGAACCCCGCGCCGCCGCGGCCCCGCAGCCCCGAGGCTTTGACCTCGTCGATGACCCGCGCGGGCGTCATGTCCCGAAGAACCTGCTCCCACGCGCCGTAGCCGCCGCGCGAGCGGTAGACCGCCAGCGACCGCGAATCGGGAACGTCGATGTTGCGTAGCAGGATCTTTTCCATCCGGGCTCGAGCCCCCGCTATTTCAGCCGGCGCAGGATTTCCGCCACTCTCTCTTCGGTGAGGTTCTCGTGATAGTCGTCGTCGATCTGCATCATCGGCGCGGTGCCGCACGACGCGAGGCACTCCACCTCGGAAAGCGTGAACCGCCCGTCCGGGGTCGTCTGGCCGACCTCGATGCCCAGCTCCTTTTTCAGGAAGCGGGTGATGCGGGCCGCGCCGCGCAGGGCACAGGGCAGCGTCCGGCACACCTGGATGTGGTGGCGGCCGATCGGCCGCGTGTTGAGCATCGTGTAGAAGCTCACGGTGCCGTGGACCCGCGCCGGGGGCTGGCCCATGAGGCGCGCCACGTACTCGATCGCTTCCGGGGTCAGGCAGCCGAACTCCCTCTGGGCCAGGCGCAGGACCGGAAGCATCGCCGCTTCCTTTTTCGGATAGCGGGCCAGCGTCGCCTCGAACTCCTTCAGCGCTGCGGCGGAAAATTCCAGAGCCATCTCTCACCGTCCGGCGCAAATCGCGGGCGAGGCCGGATGCACGAACGAACACGGAGCCTGTTCCACGCGGTCCTCGCTAGCGGTCGCACTCGCCGCCGATCATGTTGACCATGCCGAAGGTCGGGATGATGTCGGCGAGCATGTGACCCTTGATCATCTCGTGGAAGGCGCCCATCGCGATGAAGCAGGGGGGGCGGACCCGCACCCGATAGGGGCGCCCGCCGCCGTCGCTCACGAGATAGAATCCCAGCTCGCCGTTGCCGCCCTCGACGGGAAAATAGATCTCGCCCGGCGGCACCTGGATTCCTTCCATGATGATCTTGAAATGATGCATCAACCCTTCGATGCTGTTGTAGACTTTTTCCTTCTCCGGCAGGACGAACCGGGGATCGTCGATCCAGACCGGTCCGACCGGCAGATTGCGGAAGGCCTGCTCGACGATCCTCATGCTCTGCTCGATCTCCTGGATACGGCAGACGAAGCGGTCGTAGTTGTCGCCGCGGCTCCCCAGCGGAACGTCGAACTCGAGCTGGTCGTAGACCAGATAGGGATGGGCCTTGCGCACGTCGTAGCTCACGCCGGTCGAGCGCAGGATCGGGCCGGTCAGGCCGTAGGCGAGCGCGGTCTCGGCGGAGATCACGCCCACACCCGACATGCGGTCGATGAAGATGCGGTTGCGCGAGAGGAGCCGGTCGCAGTCGTCGAGCAGCCTGCGGATGATCGCGAACGCGCGCTCGACCCTTTCCCGGAATCCCGCCGGCAGGTCGTGCTTGACGCCCCCGATCCGGACGTAGGTGACCGTGAGGCGCGCGCCGGTCAAGACCTCGATGGCGCGCATGATCAGCTCGCGCGCTTCGATCATGTAGAAGCCGGCCGTGATCGCTCCCAGCTCGGAGGCGGCCATGCCGCAGCAGGTCAGGTGATCGTAGATGCGCGACAGCTCGCTCGCGATCACGCGGATGAACTGGCAGCGCGGCGGCGCCTCGATGCCGATCAGCTTCTCGACGGCGAGCGCGTAGCCGACGTTGTTGATCAGCGGCGAGGCGTAGTTCAGCCGGTCGGTGTAGGGGATGACCTGGGTCCAGGTGGCGTTCTCGCAGCTCTTGTCGAAGCCGCGGTGCAGGTAGCCGACTTCGACGTCGCAGTCGAGCACTCTTTCGCCCTCGAGCCTGAGGTTGAACTTGATCGTGCCATGGGTCGCGGGATGGGACGGGCCCATCTGCAGCTCCATGGTTTCGAGGGGAAGATCGGTGCCCTCAGCCGTCATCGCGAATCACCACTTTGCCGCCGAGGCTCTGCTCCAGCCGGAGCAGCTTGTTGCGCGAGCGCTCGTCGACGAACGTGCCCTCGACCTTTCTTTCCGGGACTCTCGGCTGGACCAGGTTCACCGGGTAGTCCTTGCGCAGCGGGTGGCCCTGGAACTCCTCGTAGAGGAGAATGCGTCGCAGATCGGGATGGCCGTTGAAGCGGATGCCGAAGAGGTCCCACACCTCGCGCTCGAGCCAGTTGGCGGCGGCCCACAGCGGCGTGAGCGAGTCCGCGGAAGGGTCCGCCTCGGGCACCGGCACCTTGACGCGCAGCCGCCGGCGCGCGGTCAGGGAAGCGAGGTGATAGACCAGCTCGAAGCGCGGCTCCTTTTTGCGCCAGTAATCGACCGCGGTGATGTCCACCAGGAAGTCGAAGCCGGGGCGGAGCTCTTCCTTCAGCCGGCGGAAGCTCTCGCGGAGCCCCTCGCGCTCGAGGACGACGCTCTCCTGGCCGCGGAACTCGCCGGTTTCGAGCACCCTGGCTCCGAGCAGCGCCCGGACGGTCTCCAGATTCGGCGTCAGTTCCACTCCAACGCGCCCTTTTTCCAAGCGTAAATGTAGCCGATGGTGAGAATGAGGAGGAAGATGCCCATCTGAACCAGGCCGAAGAGACCGAGGTCGCGGAAAGCGATCGCCCAGGGATAGAGGAAGACCACCTCGAGATCGAAGATCAGGAACAACATCGCCACCAGGTAGAAGCGCACCGAGAACCGGACGCGGGCGTCTCCCCTGGCGGGGTTGCCGGATTCGAACGGCTCCGCTTTCGCCGGATTGCTGCTCTTCGGCCCGACCTTGGCGACCAGCAGCAGGGCCGAAACGACGATGCCGGCGAAGATAAAGAGGACCAGGAGCGAGAAATAAGGGTGATCCATCGGCGGCGGCCGCGCTTCAAAAAAAACCCATACCGCCTTTTCGGGGGTATGGATTACGACAGGAATACGAAATTTTTCTTATGGGAAAAGCGGCTGGTTGTCAAGAAAACCACCTCGCGGAGAGTTATCCGACCGGCTCGTCGTCGATCGCCTCGTCGGGATCGATCTTGTTGACGATCAGCCCCGAGGGAAGCTTGGGATAGAAGTAGGTCGACTTCTGCGGCATCGTCTCGCCGCTGTGCGCGACCGTGAGAACGTCCTCGGCGTTCGGCGGAGCGAGGATGAAGGCCGCCTGGTAGTCTTCCTTTTCCAGCGCGTCGAGCACCGCGTCGGCGTCCTGCGAGTAGCGGATGGTCTCGCCGCTCGCCTGTCGCTGCGGGTCAAGCCCGAGGATGGTTTCCAGGATCAGGCGGTGGAGCAGCGTGACGTCGAGCTCGCGCAGCGGCGCGCTCAGATCCTTCGCCAGGCGCTGCATGATGCGCTTGTTCTTGAGCCGCAGTATGAGATAACGCGGGTCCCGCTTGAAGCTCGCTCCGACCAGGCGGTGCTTCTTCCTGCCGCTTTCCAGCGCCTTGAGGAACCAGCGCCGCCCCTCCGGAGTCTTCGGATAGGGCTCGATGTAGAAATATTTTTGCAGCGTCTCCTCGAGCCGGAGAAAGGGCTGCGGAGCGTAGCCGCGGACCAGCCGGTGCGTCGGCAGGATGACCACGTTCTCGTCGTGGGCGTTGGCGAAGTAAGCCATCACGTAGTTGAACGCTTCCCGGCCGCTCGCTTCGGGACGCTCGGCGCGACATCGGTCCCGGTAGGCGAGCGCGGCCTCGTAGCGGTGATGGCCGTCGGCGATGATCAGCGGCTGTTCCTGCATCGCTCTTCGGATTTCGCGGATCAGGTCGGCGTCGGTGACCGACCACAGGCGGCACTCCTCGCCTGCGTCGGTCTTGACCTCGAGCCGCGGCGCCACGCCCTCGACGCGCTCGGCCAGCATCTGGTTGATCGCCTGTTTGCGCTCCGCGTAGAGGGCGAAGATGGGGCTCAGCTGAGCGTTGCAGGCGATCATCAATCGCAGCCGGTCCTGCTTCGGCGCCTCCAGCGTCTTTTCATGCGGCCGGATGTCGCCGTCGGCGAAATCCTGGAGCCGCGCGAGCGCGAAGAATCCCAGGCGCTCCCTGCGCTCGCCGTCCTTGAGGGAGAAGGCGTGGCGCAGGAAATAGACCGCCGGTTCCGGATCGCGCTGCAGGATCCCTTCGTTCTGCCAGCTCTGAAACAGCCCCGCCGCCGCCGCGTAGGCGTCCGGCCCCCGGCTCAAATCGAGCCACACGAAGTTGTAGGGCGATTTGCGGTGGAGTCGCTCCTGCTCCTCCGGCGAGATCACGTCGTAGGGCGGCGCGATCACCTTGGAGAGATCGCGGATCTTTTTCGGGTTGTAGAAGACGCCGCGGAAAGGGGCGATGCGGGCCATGTCAGGTCGTCCTTGCGCGGCGGGCCGGATGAGCGCCGGCGCGCGCGCTGAAAGCAGGATTCATACGGTCATGCTTCGGGCCGGAAGAAGGGCTCCGGGGCGCGGCCTCAGCTCTCCTTCGCCACCCCCAGGTTCATCGCCCCGATCCCTTCGATCTCCGCTCTCAAGCGGTCGCCGGGCTGGAGCGCCCGCTGAAACTGCGGCGAGTCGGGATTCCCGGTCGCGATGAGGTCGC
>DATLYW010000002.1 GCA_035574315.1 Candidatus Zixiibacteriota bacterium | reverse complement strand
CCCCGCCGTACTGCTCCTGCGGCTCCAGCTCCCAGTTGATCGTGGCGTCGATCAAGACACGCGTCCATTTCCCGTGCCCGTACTTGACCGAGTCACGCTCCTCGAGCGGGACGCTCGGGTCGAGCATCGAGCCCGAGGTGCCGGGAAACATCGTGATGTCCCCCATGGCGGCGTTCACCCGGTAGCAGAGCGCCCACTCGATCGCCTCCCAGTCGTGAATGTCGATGTCGTGGTCGACGACGATCAGGTGCTTGCCGGCGTAGTTGCCGAGATGGCTGCCCCAGAGCGCCGCCGCCACCTGCTGCGCGTGGCCGCGGTGCGTCTTGCGGATCTGCACGCGCAGCAGCTCCGGCCACTTGCCGCGCCACACGCCCGTCACGTTGGGCACGCCGGCCTGCTCCAGGTACTGCCACGCCATCGCGGAAAAAGTCGCCGGCGTCCATGTGGTTCCCTCGTTGGTCCTTCCCGGGCTCGCGCCGGTCAGGCACCCGTGGAAGATCGGGTCGTCGCGGTGCGTGACGCAGTCCACGCGGATCGCGTGTTTCGGCGTCTTGCGCCCCGCGTAGTAGCCCGGATATTCGCTGAACGGGCCTTCAGGCTCGTAGGTTTTCGGGTCGGGAGAGATCGCGCCCTCGAGAACGATCTCCGCCGTCGCCGGAACCAGGAGATCGTTCGTCTCGCACTGGACCAGCTCGACGGGCGCGCCGCGCAGCGAGCCGGCCATCTCGTATTCCGGGTGGTTGACCGGCGTGGAGGCGGCGATGAAGAGCGACTGATCCCAACCGATCACCACCGCCACGGGCATCTCCAGGCCGCGGGCGCGGTACTTCGCGAAGTGCTTGCCCCAGCCCTGCGTGGCCGCAAGCAGCACGCCGATCGTCCTTTTCCCGGCGATCATGCCGCGATAGGTACCGACGTTCAGCACGCCGCTCTCGGGGTCTCGCGTGACCACGCTCGCCGAGGTCATGATGTAGCGGCCGCCGTCGTGCGGGTTCCATTTCGGAACCGGAAACTGGAAGAGATCGACCGCGTCGCCGCGCACGATATTTTCCTTCACGGGCCCGCCTGGCACCCGGCGCGGCTCGACCGGCCGGGAAAAACGCTCCTTGAAGACGCCGACGAGATCCCGGTACGAGGTCTCCTCGGAAACTCCGAGAATGCGGCAGACCCGCTCCCGCGTTCCGGTCCCGTTGGTGAACAGCCGCCGGCAGGCGGTTTGCCGGTGGTCCTTGATGTTCTCGAAGAGAAGCCCGGGGCCGGACCGGCTCGAGATTTCCCGCGTGATCGCGCCGATCTCCTCGTCCCAGTCCACTTCGGCGCGCACGCGCCCGAGCTCGCCGCGCCGGTCGAGGTCCGCGATCCACGCGCGGAGGTCGTCAGAAGGCATGCCTGCGTCCTCTACAATCGTCCAGACCGATGTCGAAAAAGTTCAACGTCAAAAACCGGAAACCCACGCCGTATCACGATCCCAGAAGCCTCCGCGCCGCGGCCGAGCCCGGCTCGCGGATCCTGTGGATTTTCTCCTCCGACTGGTTCTCGAATTTATAGTACTGCTCGAGCGTGAGCCCGTCCTTGGCCGCGATGACACCGAACTCCCTGGTCCAGCGCGTGTCGACGTCGAGGCGGCGCGTTCCCACGCCCATCGCGCGCGAAAAGATCTCCTGCCCGTCGCGCCCCAGAAGCCAGTTGACGAACACGCGCGTTGCGTTGGGGTGGGGATGGTTCCTGAGAATCGTGAGGTGGCCGTAGCCCCCGGTGGCGTAGAGCCCCTCCCTGGGCACCGGCAGCGGATGCACCGGCAGCTTTGCCTTGATGAACGGCAGCAGCTCCGAATAGCCGATTCCGGAGGTGATCGCGATCTTTCCCTTGGCGAGATTCTCTCCCAGCAACCGCAGGTCGCGCGTCACGAACGGCTTTTGCGCCACCAGGCGCTTCAGATACTCCTCTCCTTTTATGTAGAGCATGTAGGACCACATCGAGGACCCCGACCCCGGAGTGCGCGGGTCGCTGATCCCGATCCGGCCGCGCAGCTTCGGGCCGAGCAGATCGTCGAAGCTGTGAAAGTCGGCCGGATTGTATTCGTTCGGGTTGCACCACAGGCTCACGGTCTGATAGGCGACGAACGCGTACACGAACCGCTTGGCCCTGTCCACCCAGATATGGCCGCCCCACCACTGCCTCGGGTCCTTGACCTCCGGGAGAATGAAAAACGGCTCCACGGGCTCGAGAACGTTCTCCGGGAGAAGGCCGGTGATCACCGACTCGGTGCCGCCGATGTGGAGATCGAAGTAGTGAATGCCGGCCTTCGCCTCGTCGGCGATCCGGCGGATGATCGTGCTGCCGCGCGCCGGCACGAACTCGACGCCGACGCCGTAGCGCCGGGTGAAGGCCAGCTCCATGCCGCGCCTCAGCTCGGCGCTGGGCGGAATCGACGCGACCACTTTTCCTTCCTTGCGCGCCGCCTCGACGATTTTCTTCCACTCCGTCGACCGCTCGTCCTGGGCGATCGCCCGGCAGGCGAGCAGCGGCACGGCGATCGAAAGCAGCAGGATTTTCCGGATCATGTCCGCCTCGCGACTACCTGAAAAGCCTTTCCGCCAACTGCATGGCGGGCTTGCGGTACTTGAGAACGACCTCCTCGGAGCCGTTCTCCAGCTGGTCGAACTTCTCCGGCGTCAGAACCTCCTTGGCCGCGGTGTGGCCGAACTCCCGCGTCCAGCGGGTGTCCACGTCGAGGCGGCGCGTGGGCTGTCCGAGAGCCTTCGTGAAGATCGTCTGCCCGTCTTTCGACAGCAGCCAGTTCACGAAAACTCTTGCCGCGTTGGGATGCGGAGCGTTCTTCAACAGCGCGACGTTGCCGCTGCCCGAGGACGCATAGTAGCCCTCCTTCACGCTGGCCACCGACGTCACGGGGAGCCCCGCTTTGATGAACGGCAGATACGTGTAGTAGGAGACCCCGACCGAAAGCGCGCATTTGCCCCGCGCCACGGCTTCGGCCAGCTGGCGCAGGTTGCGTCCCACCATCATCTCCTGAGCCGCGAGCTTAGTGAGGAACGGCTCGCCCTTGACGCGCCACAGGAAGGAGAAGGTCGACTCCCCGGAGCCGGGCGTTCGCGGGTCGAGGATGGCGATCTTACCTTTCCATTTCGGATCGAGCAGGCTGTCCCAGGAGACGATCTCTTCCGGCTTGACCAGCGTCGTGTTGTACCAGATGGTCTCGGTCATGTAGGCCGTGAACGTGTAGATGTGCTTCTTGGCGCTGTCCGCCCAGATATGGCCGCCCCACCACTTCTTTTCGTCGCTGACTTCGGGGAGCACCAGGGCAGGCGGTATCGGCTCCAGAATCTGGTTCGCCAGGAGCCCCGTGATGATCGAGGTCGTGCCGCCGACATGGAGATCGATCGTCCGCGCCCCGGCCTTGTGCTCTTCGAGAATCTTATGGATGTTGGCCGATCCCCGCGCTGCGTTCAGCTCCAGCTCGATCCCCGGATGCCTGCTCCGGAATCCGCTCTCGACCTGCTTCCGCAATTCGGCGCTGGTCGGTACGGAGACGACGACCTTCCCTTCCTTCTTCGCCGCCTCGACGATCTTGTCCCACCTCTCGGCGCCCGCGGCCGGCCCCGCCGCCGCGACCGACAGGGCCACAAACAGCAATCCATCGCGGATTCTCATCACGGCTCAAGCTCCTTTCGCTCGCGCGCGTCCGTTCGGCACGCCCCCGCGCTCCGGACGCGCGCTCCGTTTACGGCGCGGCCGGCGCGTACCGGAAAGCCGGCATCTCCATCGGCACCCCGGCCTTCGCGACCGCCGCCTCGAAGTCCTTGCGAATCTGCGGATCCTCGTCCTCGTATTCGATCAGCGTCCCGCCTTCGCGGATGCTCGTCCTTACCCCTTCGCGGTTGATCGCCTTCCACACGCCGAAGAGGTATTTCCCCGACTGCCCGCTGTAGCGGAACGCCAGCTGCCGCGCCTTTTCCCTGCCGGTGTTGAAATGCTGGTGGAACCAGCCGGTGGGCGGGCTGAAGACGCTTCCCTCGCGCCAGTCCACCCGGACGACCTGATCGCCCCGGCCCGACTGATACGGCCGCACGCCGGCCTCTTGCGGCCACATCAGCGTGTAGCCGGTCGACCGCAGGATCAGCAGGATCGCCCCGCCCTGGTGGAAGTGCGCCTTGTGGTAGCGGCCCACGGGCCACTCGGCGATGTGCCCCACGAGCGTGCTTCCGCCCATGTCGAACGACGTGATCCGCACCCCGTAGCCCTTCGCCTCGGAGGGATCGACCAGCGCACCGCGCGCGTCCGCTATGAAGTTGGATTCCCAGTTGAAGAAGCCACCGACCTCCCGCCGGCTCGAGGTCGGCACGAAGTAATCGGGCCTGCCGTCGAAGCGGTCCTCGAAGCGGTAGTCGCAGCCGAAGATAAAGGGAATGTCGTGGAGGAGATCGATCATCAGCGGCGCGCTCGTAACCGCGAGAAAGATCGCCGGTTCGCGGCTGCCGTTGATCATGCGATGCGAGCAGTTGAGCGGGACCGCGAACAGGCTCCCCCGCTGCCACTCGAACTGGACCTTCTTCCGCTCGTCCGCGCCCGACCAGACCTCGGTGGCCCCCATTCCACGCAGAACGTAGATCAGCTCTTCGTAGAGATGCTTTTCCGGCTCGAGGGCCCCGCCCGGCGGAATCTCGCCGACGTACATCCCGGTGAAGCCCTCCATGCCCTTGAGCTGGATGTAGGCTCCCAGCCCCCCGGTTCGCCGCCACGGCCGGCGCGGCAGCGCGGTCACGTCCTCGATGCCGTAGCCCTCGACGACCGGAATCCCCTCTTCCTTGATCCACCGCTCGTAGCTGGTCTCGCGCTTCGTCATGGCCTCTTTCTCACTTCTTGCTCTCGGCCGGAAAGTAGTTCCCCGCCGCCACCGCCTCCGCGAGAGCGTCGTCTTCGCCGGTCCAGAGATCCAGCGGATAGCCGTACCACGGCCTCTTCAGCTCCAGCTCCGGCATGCCCGCACGCCGCCAGAGGTCGAGCGCGCGCTCCATGTATCTCTTCTTCGGCAGGCCCACCGGCGGATATTTCCCCTTGCGCGTCGCGTCGATCAGCAAGCCGCCGCAGCCCGTCGGAGGCGGATAGAAACGCTCCTCGGGGTGGCTCATCAACGCATAGGCCGACGGGTCGAGCAGCGGGGAACGTCCGGTGATCACCTGAACGTCGCGGTGCGGCTGCATCGCGAAGCTGAGCGCCCACATCACCATGTCGGGGTCCTTGGGATCGATGTCCTCGTCCACCGTGATGATCACCTTGTTGGTGGTGTCCATTCCGGAGGCCGCCTGCAACGCCTGCCTGGGCTTGCTCGGATGGCTCTTCGCCATGCGGATCACCCACCAGTTCCAGCCGCCGCCCATTTCCGGACAGCAGACCTCCAGCACCTCGGGAAGGTTGCAGCTGTACTTGAGGAAGTTGTACAGCATCATCTCGCGGCAGGTACGCGAGATGCCGTTGGACTCGCTCGGCGGCAGGCCGACCAGGATCGCGGTGAAGATCGGATCGCTGCGAAACGTGATCGCCTTGACGTCGATCACCGGCCTGAGCGCGCGCTCCGCCATGAGGTAACCGGGATAGTCGCTGAACGGCTCGCTCCGCTCCATGGCGTCGACCGAGATCTCGCCTTCGATCACGATCTCGGCCTCGGCCGGCACCTCGAGGGGAATGGTCTTGCACCTCACGAGGTCGACCGGACGGCCCCGGATCGCCCCCGCCACCGCCAGCTCGTCGAGCCCGTACGGGAGGTTCGCCGCCGCGACGTAATTGATGTCGGGAAGCGCGCCGAGGACGATCGCCACCGGCAGCGGCTCGCGGCGCCTGACCGCGGCGGGATGGTGATAGAGGAGCGCGTGGTGCGTTCGGGCGATGCCGGCGATCAGCTTGTGGTCTCCCCTGAAGTGGCCGCTGTACATGCCCACGTTTCTCGTCCCCGACTCGGGGTCCCTGGTGATGAACGGCGCCGTGAAGCGGATGCCGCAGCTGAAGCCAGGCTCCTCGACCGGCGCGGGAAGGTCGGTGAGCTTGAATTCCGCGAGCCCGGGTCCGAAGTAGGCGTGCTCCTGGACCGGCGCGCGCTCGACGGGGCGCGGCTCCACGGGGCGGGCGAGCGCCGCGCGCCACTTCTCGTAGATCTCGGCCGGGTCCTCGCAGCCCATGCCCAGGCCGAGAATCGAGCGAGAGGCGCCGTAGACCCCTGTCGCCACCCTGGCGCCGTAGCGCCGGCCCCGGCCGTCGCGCACACTCTCGAACAGCAGCGCCCGGCGCTCCCGGTCGGGAAGGCCACGGTACTGCAGCCGCATCAACGGCATGAGCTCGGTGTCCTTGTCCACGGGCTCGCGCCAGCGGTAAAGCTTACCGCGCCGCTCCAGGTCCGCGATCAGGTCGCGAAAATCCGAATAGTAGTCGCCAGCCCTTCGATTCATGCTCCGCCTGCCGCTTTCCGGATGCGAGCTCTCCTCAGCGCAACAGCTTCTGCGCCACCTTGAGCGCCGGCTCGCGGACCGTGTCGAGCTTCTCTTCCGACTGATTTTCGAGCTTGAGATAATCCTTGACCGAAAGGTGGTCCTTCGCCGGGATCACTCCCGTCTCCCGGAGCCAGCGCGTATCGACGTCGAGACGCCGCGTCGCCTGTCCGAGCGCCCTGCTGAAGAGGTCCTGGCCTTCCCGCCCGAGGAGCCAGTTGACGAAGACGCGGGTCGCGTTCGGATGCGGAGGATTCTTGATGATCGTCAGATTGCCGCTGCCGCCGGTGCCGTAGGTTCCCTCCTTGAGCTGTGGCAGCGGCTTGATCGGCTGCGCCGCCTTTACGTAGGGAAGATAGGTATAATACGTGAGCCCGATGACGACTGCCGTTTTCCCCTTGGCGAGAGTTTCGGCGAGAAGCCTCTGATCGCGCTGGAGGAGCAGCTCCTGGCCGGCGAGCTTCTTGAGATACTCCTCTCCTTTCACCGACCAGATGAAAGACCAGTTGGAGTCCCCCGCTCCGGGAGTTCTGGGATCGAGAAAGCCGATTTTTCCTTTCCAGGCGGGGTTCAGAAAATCGTCATACGACCGGAGCCGATCCGGCTTCGCCAGCTCGGTGTTGTACCAGATGCTCTCGGTCAGATAGGCCTGAAAGCTGTAGATGTACCGTTTCGCGCGGTCGACCCACATGTGCCCGCCCCACCACTGTTTCGGATCTTTGACCTCCGGCAGCACGAGCCATGGCTCGATCGGATCCAGAATCCCCGCTTCCAGAAGGCCGCTCACCGCAGAGGACGAACCGCCGATGTGCACGTCGAAATGGCGCACTCCGGCCTTGAACTCTTCCGCCATCCGCCGGACGGCAGCGCCGCCGCGAGCGGTCAGCAGCTCGATGCCGACGCCGTAGCGCTTTTCGAAAACTTCCTCGACTCGCTTGCGCAACTCGGCGCTCGCAGGGATCGAAACCACGACTTTCCCCTCGGCGCGCGCCGCTTCGACGATGCGTTCCCATTCCTTCGGCTCCGGCCGCATTGACTGCGCGAACGCGGGCAGGCAGCCGACAGCCAACAGGCAAGCCGCCTCACAGGCAACGCTCGCCGCGCGCGACGAGAGCAACCGCAGGCGGACGGACACTCTGAAGATCATCGTTAAGACTCAGCGAACTTCGGAGACGGCGGGAATCGATTCTTTTATGGCCGAACTTTTATATTCAAACATTTTATATGTCAAGTATTTCGAAGAATTTTTTTCTCCGTTGCTCCGCAGGGAATCTCCTGCAGGGATTTAACCGACTGCCGTGTCGGGCTTTTCCTTCAATCGAGGACAACTGCAACGCCGGAGCCGCCGCGGATTCGTGGGTCCAGAGTCTGGCCTCGTTATTGCGTGAGCCGTGGGCGCTCGTCGTTCTCCAGACGCTTACCGGAACCGAAGAGACCAACGCCGGGAGGCGGCTATGCCGTACGTTTACGGCTACGGCGGCGCTCTTCGCTGCATCGGCCAGGCGCTCGAAAGGCAGGAAATCGTCGTCTTCGACCTCAAGAGCTACGCCTGCGAGTTTCGCTTGGAGTGCGGCGATCCTCGCCCGCCATATGCCAGGATCGTCCGCCTGAGCTATTCGGTAGCCGACCTCGAAAGGCTCGAGGCCGAAGGACGCGCCCGCCGGAGAATGGGCTCCAGCCCGGTCGACTTCGGCAGCCTGCCGGAGATCCTCCGGGCCGTGGGAAGCTATATCGATCACCGAAGCGGCCATCTCCTGCGCGTGTGCAACGCCAGGGTCGAGCCCGTGATCGAGGTCGAGTACGAGACCATGGGCCGCCGCCTGCAGCACGAGCTCCTGCCCCTGCCCGCGATTCTCGAGGCGAGCACGCGCATGCACCAGAAGCGGGTCAAGGCCCAGGGAGGGATTTCGTCCTTGGGGCCGCTACGAAAATCGCATCGCTCCCGATGATCGCTTCGCTTCCGCTGAAACCGTTTAAGCCGTTGCGGCCGCTGCGCGGCAGACGAGGACCGGGAGCACTTCCCGCCCTCCATCTTCGGTCGCGGGTCTTCACCTCGGACTTCGAACCTCGAACGCAATCCGATTTTGTTCCTTCCGCCCATATCCGGTATCCGGCGTTGCGGCGTAAAGCTCTTTTACGCTCCTTCCGTTGACCGCGCGCTCTCTGGCACCCTTCATGCTGAGACCACGGTCGAATACGGCGGAGGGAGGGAAGAGATGCGTTACTTCGGCCTGGCTTTTGTGGCGCTCGGCGTCTCGTTCGGGCTCGGCGCGCTCGCTTTCGCTGGGGAAAGCACGGAAGTGGCTGCCGGGCTGCTGGCAAACGGCGCCCTTCTCTCCGCCGGCGGGTACTTCATCGTCCGCTGGGCGGAAAGCCCGTAGATTGCAGACTGGGGTCAGGTCTAGCATCGTAGCACATTCAATTTTCACCGATCAGTTCCGCCTGTCCGGTCTCATCGACTCACGCACGATCCGTCCCACCGTGGTGAAATGAACTCCAAATTCCCTGGCGATCTGTTGATAGCTGTAAAC
>DATLYW010000001.1 GCA_035574315.1 Candidatus Zixiibacteriota bacterium | reverse complement strand
GCGACCTCATCGCGACCGGGAATCCCGACTCGCCGCAGTTTCAGCGGGCGCTCCAGCCCGGCGACCGCTTGAGAGCGGAGATCGAAGGGATCGGGGCGATGAACCTGGGGGTGGCGAAGGAGAGCTGAGGCCGCGCCCCGGCCGCGCGCGTCCTCGAGCCCGGCGCTCCCGCGCTTGTAGTTGGTCGCCGCGGCCCAGATCTTCGAGGGGCGCTCCACCGGAGGCCTGAGTGCCTTCGGGTCCAGCCGTGCGGGAGCGCCCGTCTCGGCGAGGCTTCGAAGCCGTTTCTCGACGGCGTCGTAGCGGCTGATGAGGTCGATCATCGAGGCGACTCCGTCGCCGGCGAGCGACCCGCGCAGCGGAACGATCGATTCGCCCTGGACGATCGCCAGATCGTCGGGTTTGACTGCGGCCAGCTTCATCGTTGCGCACTCCTCGAACTTCGCTGATCTTTTGATGCATATACCGGGAACGCGAATTTCACAAGCAGCGGCGGCGAGCTCAGCGGCGGAAGAGCATCCCGGCGGGCTTTCATTGCCGCGCTTTTGCGGATGTGGCATAAAAAATCATGCCCTCATCCTGGCTGGAGCTGTCGGTCCGGACGCATCCCTCCGCCCTGGACTCCGCGGCGAACTTCCTGATCGAGAAGGGCTCGCCGGGCGTGGTCCTGGGAAAGGCCCGGGTCAAGGCCTATTTTCCGCGGGAAAACGGCCGCGCGGCGCCGATCCTCGGTGAGACGCGCCGGTTTCTCCGCCGGCTCGCCAGATTCTTTCCCGGCGGCGAAGCGAGCGAGCTTCGCTGGCGGATCCTGCCCGAGCGCGACTGGAACCGCTCGTGGCGAAGCTTTTTTTCTCCGCAAAAGATCGGGCGGCGGTTTCTCGTCGCGCCACCCTGGGACGTCCCCGGGCGGCCGGGGCGGCGCCTGCCGATCGTGATCGAGCCGGGGCAGGCGTTCGGCACGGGAACGCACGCGACGACGCGCGGCTGCCTGGAGCTGATCGAGCAAGTCGACCGCCTTCTCGGAAAGAAGCGCTACATCGCGCTCGACGTGGGCACCGGATCGGGGATCCTGGCCATCGCGCTGGCGAAGCTCGGCGCAGCGGGCGTCGTCGCGCTCGACAACGACCCGCTCGCCTTGAAGGCCGCGGGGGAAAACCTCCGGCGAAACGGCGTGGCGGGCAAGGTCCGGCTGTCGCGGGCCGGCGTGGCCCGGCTCAAAAAGAAATTTTCGCTGGTCGTCGCCAACCTCACCGCCGGGACGATTCTCGAGATCGCGGAGCCGCTTTGCCGGCGCGTCTCGGCAGGAGGATTCCTGATCCTCTCGGGCATCCTCGAACCCCAGGCCGAAGAGGTCCTGCGCCACCCGGCGATGACGCGCTTTCGTCTTCTTCGCCGCAGGCGGGAAGGAGAGTGGGCGACCTTCCTGCTGCGGCGCGCGTGAGGGCGCATGGCCCGGTTTTTCGTGCCCGCCCGGAACATCGCCGGCGGTCGCGCCACGCTGGCCGGCACCGAGCTCGCGCATCTGCGGCGCGTGCTCCGGCTCGGGCCCGGCGACCGGGTGGCGCTGTTCGACGATACCGGACGGGAGTACGAGGCGGTGATCCGGGCGGTCGCGTCCGATGCGGCGGAGCTGGAAATCCTGGGCTCTTTTCGGGCGGCGAACGAGTCGCCGCTCGAGCTGATTCTGGCGGTCGCGGTCACCAAAGGGGAAAAGATGGATCTCGTGATCGAGAAAGCGACCGAGCTGGGCGTGAGCCGTGTTGTGCCGCACGTCTCGACCCGCACCGTGCCGCGGCTCGACGCCGCCAGGAGCGAGCGGCGGCTGGAGCGCTGGCGCAAGATCGCTCTGAGCGCGGCCAAGCAATGCGGCCGGACCCGCCTGCCCGAGATCGCGGCGATCCGCCCGTTTGCGGCCGTGGCGCGGGACGCGTGGCCGGGGACGCTCAAGATCATGCTCTGGGAGAAGGAAGACCGCGGCACGCTGGCGGCGCTGCACGCGGCCGAGCCGGGCGCCCGCTCGTTGCTCCTCGCCGTCGGCCCCGAAGGCGGCTTCAGCGCCGAAGAGGCCGAGCTGGCGCGCGACCACGGCTTCAACTCGGTGCGACTGGGCGGCCGGGTTTTGCGCGCCGAGACCGCCGCGGTGGCCGGCATGGCGCTGCTTCAATTTCTCTGGGGAGATCTCGGCCGGGCCCCTGGGCCTGCGGGCCCGGATGAGGAACGCTTGTGAGCGAGAACGAAACGATCCGCTGTCCCAACTGCGACTCGGAGATGGTGCCCGTCGAAGGGCGGTGCCCGATCTGCGGCGCCAAGCAGCTTCCGCCCCGGGTGGTCCTCGGAGGCCACCGGGCCGAATTTGCGCTCACGCCCGACGAGGAGTTTCCGGAGCCCGAGGCCGGGACCGACCTCGCGCGCCGCGAGCTGGACGCGAAGTATCCGGGCGAGGAAGAAGAGCGCTTCGGCTCCGCCCGCCCGGTTTCGGCGGAAGCCCTCCCGGGAGGGTTCGTGCGCCGGCTCGTCGCCTTCGCGATCGATCTCGTCGTCGTCGGCCTTTTTTGCGCGGTGATGTCCGTGCTCTCGCTCATAGGATACAAGGTAGGGCTTGCGGCGCACGGAAGAACGATCGGCTGGCAGAATTCGGCCGCGCTCATCGCGCTTCTCACCTGGGGGTGGACGGTCGTGAGCGCGCTTTACTTCGTGCTCCTTCACGGCGCGGACGGGCAGACCGTCGGCAAGCGGGCGCTCGGGCTGCGGGTCGTAGGCGAGGGCCGGGACGAGGTCGGCTACGCCCGGGCGCTTCTGCGCTGGCTGGCGGAGTTCGCGCTGGCGCCGTTGCTCGTCGGCTTTCTCTGGGTCTTGGTCAGCCGGGAGCGAAAGGCCTGGCACGATCTGATCGCGGGCACGCGCGTCGTCCGGGTTTGAGCCGAGCGAGGGGGGAATGGCTATGCGGCCGCTGAAGATCGGGGTGGTCATGGACCCCGTCGAGAAGATCGACATCGACAAGGACACCACCTTCGTCCTGATGCTCGAGGCGCAGCGGCGCGGCCACGCGGTCTACTACATGGAGCTCGACGATCTCTTCCTGCGCGGCGGGACCGCGCACGCGCAGTACCGCCGGATCGAGGTGGCGCGGGCCGTGCCCCACTACCGCTTCGAGGCCCGGGAAGAGGGGCCGCTCGAGGATTTCGACGCGGTCCTGATGCGCAAGGACCCTCCCTTCGACATCAGGTTCTTCTTCGCCACGCATCTCTTGAGCCTGATCGACGAGCGCAAGTGCTTCGTCATGAACCATCCGCGGGGGCTGCGCGAGGCCAACGAGAAGCTCTACGCGCTGCGTTTCCCGGAGCAGATTCCCCAGACGCTCGTGAGCAGCGACATACGCCGCCTCAAGGACTTCATGGACGAGCTGGGGGGCGAGATGATCGTCAAGCCGCTGGACGGCGCCGGCGGAAGCGGCGTTTTCTACCTCAACACCCAGGACCGCAACACCAACGCGATCCTCGAGATGGCGACCGACAACGGGAGAAAGCTGATCATGGCCCAGCGCTACCTTCCCGAGATCCGCCAGGGCGACAAGCGGATCATCGTGCTCAACGGCGAGCCCCTGGGCGCGGTGCTGCGGGTGCCGTCCGAGGAGGAGCACCGCGGCAACATCCACGTCGGCGGGCGCTGTGTGCGCACGGAGATAACGGCGCGCGACCGGGAGATCTGCGAGGCGCTGGCGCCGCTATTGCGGCAGGACGGACTCTATTTCGCCGGCCTCGACGTGATCGGGAGCTTCCTCACCGAGGTGAACGTCACCAGTCCGACGGGGATTCAGGAGATCAACGCGCTCGACGGTGTTCGGCTGGAGACGCAGGTCGTCGATTTCATCGAGAGCCGCGCCCGCGCGCTTCGCGCAGAGGATTTACCGCAGGAAGCGGCAAAGATCCCGGGCCGGCGCCGCAAACGGCCGCCGAAACGCTCCGGCAATTCTTGACTCGCCGCGGATTTTACGCAATATTTCAGCACTCTGGCCAGGTAGCTCAGTCGGTAGAGCAGAGGACTGAAAATCCTCGTGTCGGCGGTTCGATTCCGTCCCTGGCCACATCCCACCCACCGGGTTTGCCATTGAGCCGACGCGGGCATGACCACTGCTTCGCTCCTTTGGAAATCGGCTTTGACTCCTCAAGCACCGGGGCCATTGAAGGTAGATACCAAGCTCATGCTGCGGCTGAACTCGTTGTACACCTCGACCTTTCCGGCCGCGATTGCGGAAACAAAAGGCGTCACCGGATCGTGGAGTATCGGCATGGTCGCCCAGCGTTCGCGTTCAGCGGTACGACGCTTGCGGCGCGTCCGATGGAACGCGCGGCTAGGCGTGCGATTCATATGGAAGCGATTAGTTCGGCGACGGCTGCGGCCTTCCATACGATTCCAAGATCGGATTGGTCGTTAATTCGACCACTGTAGATACCCTGAAACTTTGTAACTGGTCCGGTGAAGATTGCAGTGCTTCCGTCCTGCATCGCAACGCTTCCGCCATTGCGATGGAGAATCACGGCACTCCCAGACTGACCCGGGTGCGCGCGGCAGTCGACCAGGAAAATCGGAAAGCCATTAAAAAGGCCGCAGCGTACTTTGCCAAGGAGCTCGGTCGTGTCCTGCTTGCTGTAGAAAATTAAAAAGGCGTATCCTCTCGGTAGCCAAAAAACCAAAGGCTCTTTAGGGGAGCCAAACCGAGGAGGGACACGCCTATGCGAGAAGCTACACGATCTGTCGGGCAAATGGAAGC